>CANROV010000028.1 GCA_947632315.1 Candidatus Gastranaerophilales bacterium | reverse complement strand
TTCCTGATTTTAATTTTTTGCGGGAAGTTAATATTTTAATAAGAACCAGTAAGATAACAAAATTCAGTATTGATTCATATAAAAAAGCCGGATGAAAATATTCATAATCCCTGTATTCAAAAGGTCTTAAAGAAAATGGTATAAATAATTTCCAAGGCAGATTTGTAGGTAAACCAAATGCTTCAGAGTTAAAAAAGTTTCCCCATCTGCCTATCGATTGCCCTAAGATTAGTCCGAATGAATATAAATCAGCCAATTCAAAAAAATTTAAATGATGTTTTTTTACAAATAAAAATCCGCCTATTAACCCTCCAAAAATTGCTCCTTGTATGGATAAACCGCCATGCCATATAGCAAATATTTCTGGAATATTATTTGTAAAATACTTCCAATCAAGTAACACATAATATAATCTCGCTCCTAATATTCCAAATATGATTAATTGAAAGGATAAATCATAAATAATATCCGGTGAAATATTTTTGTAATATTTGCTTCTGATAATCAGTATACAAAATATCCCCGCCAAAATTGATATTGCCATTATTATTCCGTAATAATGAATGTCAAGCGACCCTATACTTAAAGCAATATGACCGGGAGATTTAAACATATTTATTCTTCCGAAATATTATTATTTTCATAATTAAAATCATTACCGGTTTGTTCCGGCTGTTCTTCTGTTTCTTCGGTATATTTTTTTGTATATTCTTTTATTTTTTCATTTATTTTTTCAATTTTTTCATTTATTTGCTGAGTATCAGGTGCATCTATTTTCTTTACAATGTAATCATTATATAAATCTACAACTTCTTGTGCTTTCGTTGTAAATTCAACAATTTCTTCAGGAGTAAAATCTTTTATAATCCCTGTTTCATCAGGAATTCTGTCAATAATTTTAAAAGCTAAAGCTTCCTTTGCTGCTGCCATTAAATAAATAGCGTCATAATAGTCAGGTTTTAATTCCATAACTTTTTTTAATTCTTCAACAGCTTCTTCATACTTATCGATTTGGTAATAGGCACGTGCTAAATTATAATGTGTTTGATAAATTTCATCATCTAAGTCGAGACTTGACTTTAATCTGCAAATAGCAGTTTCCGTGTCCCCTTTATCTATATATAAAACAGCTTTATTGTTTAGCTCTTTTACCGCTATATTATTAATGCAGGCTGTTGTGGCTACGGATACTATCAATATTATGAATAACAGTAATATTTTTTTCATAAAAATCCCCTAAGATATTTTTTACTATAAATGTAAAGTGAATATTTTGCAATATTTTTAAAATAGTATACAATATTTGGAGGAAATAATAAAATTATAAAAAGATAAAAAAATGAGTGAATCAGAAAAAATTGTTTCGTTAAAATGTGCAAGAAACAAAGTAAAAGAAACAAAAAAAGAAAACGGGCAAAATGAAAATGAAGTAGTATATTGCAGTTTTTGCGGGCGTCCTAATACTCAGGTGGTTAAAATGGTTCAAGGCCCCGGGGTTAATATTTGCAGTGAATGTACTATGATTGCCGTTCAATATTTGATTCTTGAGGATAAACTTCCCTCAGGTGAAGCACAAAAAATTTTGGATATATTTTGGAGTAAAATTAAATAATGGCTGAATTATCCAAACTTCAAATAAGAGCTAAGGTTCTTTCTGTTATTTCACAATTAAAATTGTTAAATGATATTAAAGAATCTGATTTGAATGCTTTTTGTAATGAATTTGAACCTATAGATGATAAAAAAGCATTATTTGATGTTTTTATAAAAGAGTTTATTAAAATGGATGATAAAGATTGTGCTTTTTCCTCTTTTTTATTAAAAAATACAATTCCTATAGATATTATTCAAAATGAAGTATTTGAATTACTGGGTAAAGCTAACTATTCTGATGATGTTAAATATAAACTTGTTCAATTATTAAGGGCAGTGGGTTCTAAATTTGATTATAATTCTCTGCCTCAATATTTTGAAAATCCCGATGAAATTTTAGATTCGGATACAAAAAAATTATTGGAAGCTGCTGTAATAAATCCTGAATCAATGCTTGACTTCATTGATTTCGTTTCCGCTATTTCAGGTAAAGACAGAATAATCCTTGTTAAGTCGTTAAAACAAGACTATACGGGAGATGTTCTTGCTAATATTACATATCCTTTATTATATTCTGATTTTGAAGACAGTTTTTTAGAAGAAGTAATTGATATATTATCAGACTCTAAATCATCTCTTGCAATTGCTCCGTTTAATTATTTAATCAAAACAACAGATAATGATAAAATAAAAAGCGCTTGTGAATTTGGTTTAAAAAAATTAAAGCTGGCAGGTGCTTCTGAAAATAAAGCTGATGAATATTTTAAAAATATTTTGGCAAATACCCAAATCGCTGAAATGTTTACTACAATACCTGACGGAAGCGGAAATCAGGCTTTTTTGATTACAAGATTGAATCAAAAAAAGAATTTTTCTTTAGTTGCTGTTGTTACTAATGATATTTTAGGCATAATTGACAGTTTCGGGTTCTTTAATATTTCTAAAAAAGAGTTGATTAGAATAATAGTTAAGTTCTATAAATCCGAGGGGAAATATCGTGTTAGTGCAGGTTATGTTAAAAATAAAATTGATGAAGCTTTTAACCTTACAATAAAAAATAAAAGAAAATTTCCTTATGAATTTATTTGCTGGAGTGTACTTCTTAAAGATATTGATTCTTGTGAAAGTGAATTATTCAACGAAAAAAATGATAATATTTCAAAAGAAGATATGATATCTCTGCTTACAAAAGAGTATTCTTACAGATGGTTCTTTAATTTGGATGATAATGCTTATATTTCTGAATTATTTAATAAGATATATGATGATAATATAACGGATATTCTTCAAATTAATAATCTGTTAAAGGAATATATAAGTAAAATATTTGATAAGGAAAGTGATATAATATGGAAAAACAGGATAAAAGAGACTGTTTATATATTATCTGCCAATAGAAAAGAAGCAGATGCAGTTATTTTTAACTCAATACCCGAAAATGCCGAATTATTTGATACATTTAAACAAATATTAATACAAAGAAGTATATTTAACGGATTTTATAATTTAAAAACAAAATTGAAAGAGATAGTATTTTCCGTAAATATTTTCAAAAAAAATAAGACAGAAGAAAAAAAATACGATATAAAAAGAATTGAAGCTATAATAAAAGTATTGGAAAAAAATTGGATATATGAATAGAATATTAGGGCTTGATATAGGGAAAAAAAGAATAGGAATAGCGATGAGCGATGCACTGGGAATTATAGCTCAGCCGGTAGAAACTATAGCCAGAGAGCCTGACAGTATTGCAATTGAAAAAATTAAAGAAATTTGCAAAAATAATGACGTAAAAATAATTGTTGCAGGACTTCCTAAACACATGAATAATACGATAGGAGAACAGGCACAAGACTGTATTGATTTCACAAAAAACTTTGAAAATGATTATCAAATAATATTTGAAGATGAAAGATTAACCAGTAAACAAGCTGAATATATTCTTGCGCAAACAGGCAGAAAATATACGAAGGATAAGAAACTTGTTGATTTAAAAAGTGCTTGTATAATTTTACAACAGTATTTAGATAGAAAGTGAGAAATTATGGTAAACAAAAGTGAACAAATTATTGAAACTTTTGATGAAGAAGGAAATAAAGTAAGTTTTGAACTTCTTGATATAGTTAGTGTAGATGAAATTGAATATGCTTTATTACTGCCTCAAGGACAAGAAGAAGCCGAAGAAGGTGAAATTCTTGTTATGAGATTAAAAAAAGACGGCGATGAATTCTCATTTGAGGCTATTGATGATGACGAAGAATTTAATAAAATAGCTGAATATATTGAAGAAATTGAAGATGAAGCTGAATAGCAATCTTTTGTGTTAGAGTTTGATTATAAATTTTTTTTTACAAAAATATCAATGAAAATTGATATTTTTTTATAATATTGTAAAATCTAAATGGAAATTATAAATAACGGAGATAATATGGCAAATATAATTGAAGGAATGTTGACTGTCGGTAATGAAAAATTTTGTATAATCATTTCCAGATTTAATGAATTTATAGGAGCAAAATTATTATCAGGAGCAATTGATGAATTAATCCGCCACGGTGTAAAAAATGAAAATATAGACGTAGTATGGGTTCCGGGGGCTTTTGAAATTCCGATTATTGCGAAGAAAACTGCAAAATCAGGAAAGTATAATGCAATAATAACTCTGGGGGCTGTAATAAAAGGTTCTACATCTCATTATGACTATGTTTGTGCCGAAGTATCAAAAGGAGTTGCTCAAGTCGGTTTAGAAACAGGAGTGCCTGTTATATTCGGAGTATTAACTTGCGACAATCTGGAACAAGCAATTGAAAGGGCCGGTACAAAAGCAGGAAACAAAGGAGCTGATGCTGCTAAATCTGCTATCGAAATGGCTGATTTAATCTCTAAATTATAATGTAATGCGGGTTTAAAATCCAAATGCCTTTATCTCTTAAATTATTTATCAAAAAAAGAACTTTAATTGCCGTATTAATTACTATTTTATTTGCTGTTATAACGAATAAATATTGGTTAATTATTAAGCCTGTTTCTGTTGATTTTGATGTTAATTCTAAAGGTTCTTGGGAAATTGAAGTATCTTTTAATAAAAAGGATGATAATCTTTTTAATAAAATTAAATCAAAATATGTTGATGTAAATCTTGATAAAACGAAACATATAAATATTAATATAAACCGAATAAAACATGCCAAAAGAATTAAATTAAAATTTACCAGAATAACAGGTAAATCTGCTATTGAAGTAAAAAATATAAAATTACAAAAAGGTAAGGTTAAATTAGATAATTTAAACACTTTTATTCTTAAGGGGGGGGGAAGAATAAACCATTAATTTATAATAATTCGTTAATTATTTCGCCTGAAGGCAGTACAGCAGAAATTATATATGATAAAAAATTAAATATTTGGGCTGATATAAAGTTTGATTTTAAAATTTTGCTTATTGTTATATTTATAACTTTTTTATTCTCATATAAATTACTAAATTATGTTGCAGATTTTAATACAATTAAGAAAAAACCTGTATATGAAGTTATTTTTCTTTCAATTTTCTTTTCATTTTTGTTTTTACCTATGAGTCATATAAATAATGATAAAATATCATTGAAAGAAAACCGTGTACTTGCTGAATATTCGTCATTATTTCTTGAAAACGGTGAGTTAAATAACAACTTTGGCAGTAGTTATAACAAATGGTTTAATGACAGATTTACTTATAGAAATTTTTTAATAAAATTAAATGCTAAAATTAAATATTTTTTTACGGGCCATTTGGATAAAGGATATATTAACCGAAATGGATTTTCATTTCTTGAAGATGAATATACACACAGTTATTTTAAAAAGATTAAAAATGAAGATTTTTTGGCATTAGTAAAATTCAATAATTTTTGTAAAGAACATAATATTGAATTATATGTATTATTAGTTCCTGATAAAGCTAATATATATTTACCTGATAAACAAATATTAAAAAAAGATAATTATGCCCAGCAGTTAAACAAGCAAATTGAGTACATAAACAAAAGTTCCGGAATACGGGTTATTAATTTGAAATCTGCCCTGCAGGAAGAATCAAAAAATAATTATATGTTTTTTAAGACAGAACATCATTGGACGGATGATGGTGCTTTTGTCGGTTATAAAAAATTGATGAAAGAAATTTTAAAAAAGCATAGCGGCATATATGTTTTACAAGAAAAAGATTTTACTATTACTTATAATAATAAAATAAAAGCTGATTGGATTAGAAGGTATAGTTATGGTCAAAATTGCTGGAGACTTAACATTCCGAAATCCTGTGTAAAAAGGATGCATAAGACTTTATATCGTTATTTTACTCACAAAAACTCTAAGCTTCTTAATTGTGAAACTGTTGACGTCCATTATCATAAATACAGAACATATTCCTATCCTTATGGGGCAGATTATAAGGTAATTTTGCTTGGTACTTCGCAAAGTGAAAATCTTTCAGAATTTATCCCTTATACTTTTAAAAATGTAAAAAGGCTAAGAATTAATGATGTTAAGGATATATCAGATAAAGAGGTGTTTAAAATAATAAAATACTACAAAAATGATATCCTTGATTATAAGCCGAATATAATAATATTTTGTATTACTTATGAAAATATATCTAAATTACGGAATTTGTTTATGGAGTAGGATTAGTGCTTTTTAGTTCAATGACTTTTTTATATTTATTTTTACCGATAGTTCTTTTGTTTTATTTGATAACAAAAAAAGAACTGCATAATCCTATTCTTTTAATTGCCAGTATATTATTTTATGCGTGGGGTGAACCGAGATATCTTGCAATAATGCTTCTTACTATTTTTATTAATTATATCGGTGCAATTGCTATTGAAAAATATTCGTATAAAAGGAAATTAATTTTATTTTTAGTAATTATATCAAATTTAAGTTTTTTAGTTTATTTTAAATATTTTAATTTTTTAATAAGTAATATCAATAATATATTTAACAGTGATATAAATTTAATAAAAACGGTAATGCCAATAGGAATTTCATTCTATACATTTCAGGCAATATCATATGTTATGGATGTATATAGGCAAGAGGTAAAAGCACAGCGGGATATATATAAATTAGCATTATATATATGCTTGTTCCCTCAATTGATAGCAGGCCCGATTATAAAATATCATGACATTTCAGAACAAATTGATGCACGAATTGTAAATTTTGAGAATGTTTCATATGGCGTAAAAAGATTTATAATAGGACTTTCAAAAAAAATAATTATAGCAAATACAATGGGAACAATAGCTGATAAAATATTTATACAAGCACCTGATACGTTTTCTCATATAACAGCCTGGCTGGGTGCAATTGCTTATACTCTTCAAATATTTTTTGATTTTAGCGGTTATTCTGATATGGCAATAGGCTTAGGGTTCATCTTTGGTTTTAAATTTATTGAAAATTTTAATTATCCGTATATTTCAAAATCTATAACTGAATTTTGGAGAAGATGGCATATATCACTTTCAACCTGGTTTAAACATTATGTTTATATACCGCTTGGCGGAAACAGAAAAAGTAAATTGATAACAATTAGAAATTTACTTGTTGTATTTTTACTAACGGGAATTTGGCATGGCGCACAATGGACATTTGTTGTATGGGGTATTTGGAATGGATTTTTTATAATCATAGAAAAAATTACCGATATTAAAAATTATGAATCAAAACCTCATAACATATATATTAATATAATAAGGCATTTTTATTGCATACTGATTTTTGTTATCGGCTGGGTAATATTCAGGTCTGATAATCTTAAATATGCTTGGGAATATATATTGAATATGTTTGGAATTCTGAATATTGATGAGAATAATATTGTATATAATATATCTTATTATATAGATAGGTTAGATATAGTTACTGTTGTAATTGCAATTATATGTTGTATGCCTGTATTTAAAAATATGTTAACTGTAAAGAATAAATTAACTGCAACAGCAATCAATATATGGATTTTATTTTTATTCATTTATTCAACATCTGAAATTGCAGCAGGCACTTATAATCCGTTTATTTATTTCAGATTTTAATTCCTGTTTATAAAATTATTATTTTAGTGTTGTATATTGTAAATTTCAAATTTTTCAATAGGTGCATATTTATCTGTGAATAATTTATTAGTAATATTAACATCTTTATATTCATTTTCTTCCATAGTTTGTTTAATTTCTAAAGAATTTATATCAGTAGAATTTTTAAAAGCACAAATTACTATATTATAAATTTGTTGATTAGGTTCAATTTTGTATTCGGAATAACATCTGACCTCAGGAAACACTGATTTTAATTGTGTATATATTTGATTTAAATATTCGATTCCGTCAAATTTCTTTTTATTTATTGCAATATTTATACATAATATTGCATTATTATTCATAAGATTTTTAATGTTTGTGAAACTTTCTTGTGTTAATAAATTAAACGGTATAAGGTCTTCTTTAAATATGTCAAAATAAATAATATCATAAGTCTTGTTATGTTTTTTACTCTCTCTGTTTAGAAAAGTTCTTGCATCCTCAAAATAGAAGTGTAATCTTTTATCATCAGGAATATTAAAATATTTTGTTGCAATATCTTTTGTGTCTTTATCTATTTCAACAATATCAAAATTTATATTATTATAGGACTTTGATAAAATTTTTGAAGCTAGCGTACAACCGGCACCGCCAAGCATTAATATATTGTTTTTTTTATTTTTTAACTCATAAAATTTGTAAAATAGTTGCACATAATTAAATAATGATTCATTATTAATATCGTTTTCAACTTTTGTACTATGACACCACCATTTATAGGATGTTAAGCATAATATGTTACTGTTTATTGCAGAATAAAATGTTTTACTAATCCATACATATTGATAAGGTGTGGTTTTAGAATATACAGCATTATCAAATAGTTGCTTGTTGTTTAATTTATAAATGTAAATAAAAAAAAAGGAAAAAGCTAAAATTAAAAATTGAGCTGTTAGTAAAATTAAGTTAATTCTTTTATTAAATTTATTAATAACTAAAAGTAAAGAAGCAAAAGCAAGTATTGATGATAAAGCGAAAAGAATAGTATCTACTCCGAAAAAGATAATAAGAAAGAATCCTGATAAAAAAGTTCCAAAAATAGAACCTATTGTTGAAATAGCATATAATTGACCTATTATATTCCCTGAATCTGACGTATTATTTTTGTCAAGTGCGATTTTTATTACATATGGAGAAACCATACCCAGAAAAATAGAAGGAACTGTAAATATTATTAATGCTGAAAAAATAGAAATGAAATAAAGATTAGAACCCAAATCAGATGAAATGCATTCAAGAAACTTAAATCCGACAGCACCAATTATTAGAATATATAGAGCTGCCAGTGTAATAAAAAAGGACAATTTTATTTCCGTAGGATTTTTATCAGAGAATTTTCCGCCAAGATAATATCCAATACTTAATGAAATCATTATAATACCAATTGTGCAGGTCCAAACAATAAAACTTGACCCCAAAAATGGAGTAATAATTCTCATGCCGGCTAATTCCAGAATCATGACAGAGGCCCCGCAAATAAATGTTATTAATTTTAAAAGCATAAAGTAATTTCCTATTAATATAGAAATTTTAGCATAAATAATGAAAATACGGAGTATATATATTTTTGTTATGTTTTCATCGTGGAATATATTTACTAATTCTTGTTCTGCAATAAGTCATCACAAACAGATATTATTGACTCATAAATTTCAATTCTTAAATCGAAATCAGTATATCCCGAAATATTTAACAAGTCTTTATCAGAATTAAGTGCATTTTGATATGCTTCTTTTTCATTTTGAGATTTCAATTTTATAAAATCAATAATTAATTGTTTATCAATATTATTACCCATACCTTTAATACTATTTTCTATTAAATTTACAAAATAAGATTTAGAACTTGACCGCACCTTTTTCATAAAAATACCGTTTAAATCATTTTTATATTTAGCAACCGGTTTGGGTAAAGAACCAATTTGATTTTTCATTCCGTTAGCAAGAATCATAAGTGCATTATTTTCGAGTTTATTATAAATAACATTTGCGACTTTTAATGAATTAATTGATTTTTCTACGTTATTTGTTTTTGCAAAATATTTATTATAAAAATTCTCGTAAGATAGATGATCAGAAGTTTCATTTTGTAAAACGTGAGTACATTCGTGCAAAACTCGGTCTAAAAAAATAATTTTATTATTTCTGGCATTCGTATTTGGAACAACTACATAAATTTTTTGAGGTAAGGCTTTTGCAACCAAATGTCCTCGGTCATTTAGAGAAAAAGCAACCTGCTGTTGTGTGTATCCGGCAGCATATCTCTGGGAATTGTTGTTGCCGGGAAGATTTTTATAATCATCAAATGTTGTATCAGGTGAATATTTTTTAATTATTTTTTCTATTGATTTTAAGTCATATGTAGACCCATTCATAATTAAATCTGTCATTTCCGGTTTAAGCATATCATATTTTTTATTTAGAGAACTGCCTTTAAAATTAATATTGTTTGATTTTATAAAAGTATCTTGCAATAAATTTAATCGTGAATTTTTGCTTGGATAAGTTTTAAATATATTTATATTAGAATTAATAGCAGATATTTTCATATTTTACCTTCCTTTGTAATTAATAACGAGCATAAAAAATAAAATTGTTAACAATAAAACAAATGTTACAATTTTTTTAATATATTTTTTGCAATAGAAAACTTTAAAGTCTTAAATATTTGCATTTAAATATAAAAAACAAAAAATACCCCTGACACGATTCGAACGTGCGACGCCTTCCTTAGGACGGAAGCGCTCTATCCAGCTGAGCTACAGAGGCATTTTCTTAATTATATCATAAATATATTTATATTTTATATTATATTTTTATTCAATTGAAAAAAAGAATCTTCCGTATTAATATTCAAATTATGGCAACAGAAAAAGATTTAACACAAGGTAACTTGGTATCTACTCTCTTAATGTTTGCACTGCCTTACGTAGGTGCAAATTTTTTGCAGGCGCTATATGGTGCTGCAGATTTAATTATTGTAGGAAAATTTTGTGACAGCTCGGTTGTTTCTGCTGTTGCTACAGGTTCACAATTATTACAAACATTAATATTCTTTATTACGGGGCTTACCGTCAGCGCTACAGTGCTTATCGGTAAAGCTTATGGCGCTAAAGAATATGCAAATATCATTAAAATAATTAATACTATGACTATTTGTTTTATTGCCGCTGCAATCTTATTAAGTACCGTAATAATTGTTTTTGACAATCAGCTGTTAAAATTACTGCAAACACCTTTAGAAGCATTTAATTCAACTAAAGATTACGTATTTGTCTGTGCTTTAGGCTTGGTATTTATATTTGCATATAATGCTATAAGTGCAGTTCTTAGAGGGCTTGGTAACTCTATAATGCCGATGTACTTTGTGGCTGTTTCTTGTTTTATGAATATAGTACTTGATATTTACCTTGTTGGTAAATTACACATGGGTGCGGAAGGTGCTGCTATAGCTACAGTAATTTCTCAGGCCGCCAGTGTTATTGCCGGTATCGTATATTTACGAAAAGGTGATTTCGTTTTTAAATTTAAGTTTACGGGTATAAAATTTGATATTGAAACGGCAAAAGAATTATTTAAAATAGGACTGCCGCTATCCCTGCAAGATACTTTAATCCCGTTGTCATTTTTATTCTTGTTTTCTCTCGCTAATTCCATGGGAGTTGCAGCTTCTGCCGCTTATGGCTCGGTAGTCAGATTAAATGCATTTATGATGCTTCCTGCGGGTTCATTTTCCATGGCATTAACTGCACTAACAGCTCAAAATCTCGGTGCAGGTAACATGAAACGAGCGGTTAATGCATTAAAATTGTCGATATTATTTGCATTTTCCTTCGGATTTGTATTTTTCTTGTGGCAGCAATTGGCGCCATATAGTGCTATCGCTATATTTTCTACCCAGGAGGATGTTCTTCATGAAGGTGCCAGATACCTTAAATCATTTAGTTGCGATTATCTGATTGTGCCTTTTGTATTCTGTTTAAACGGATTTTTCTTTGGCTGCGGAAGAACAGTGTTTGCGGCGGCTAATGCTATATTTCCCGCATTTGCTGTTAGAATACCGCTTGCCTTCTTGTTGTGTACATTTATTCCGTCGGCTACTCTATTTCAACTGGGTATTGCTCCACCGTGTGCTTCAATTGTTACTACTTTCTCTGCATTAACTTATTTATTGTATCTTTCAAAAAAGAAAAAATTATATTCCGTAAAATAAAAACTTTATATTAATTTAATATCTTTTAATATATGTGTATTGTATTATATTATTAATTAGTATATTTTGAGGATAAATTTTATGTGCGGAATTGTAGGGTATGTAGGGAATAGAGATGTTGTTGATGTCATTTTTAAAGGACTCACAAATTTGGAATACAGAGGCTATGATTCAGCAGGCATGGCACTTCAAGATTGCGGTGAATTAAGAATATATAAGACATTAGGTAAGCTTATTAATTTAAAAAAAGAATTAGAAATAAAAAAAAGTGAGTTAAAACATCCAACTTCAGGAATTGGTCATATCCGTTGGGCAACACATGGCTCTCCTTCTCTTGTTAATGCTCATCCTCATACTTGCAACTGCGGAAGGCTTGTTGTTGTGCATAACGGTATTATTGAAAATTATAAAGAATTGCGTGAAGAATTAATTAAAAAAGGATGTAATTTTAGGTCTCAAACAGATACGGAAACTATTGCTCATCTTATTGCAGATGAATATGCAAAGGCTAAGGATTTGGAAACTGCGGTGCGAAATTCGGTAAAAAAATTACAGGGTGCTTATGCAATATGTGTTATGCACAAAGATGTTCCGGATGTTGTAATAGGTGCAAGAAAAAATGCACCTATGCTGATAGGATTAGGCGTGGGTGAAAACTTTATAGCAAGTGATACTCCTGCAATTATTGAATATACAAAGAAAACTATTTATCTTGAAGATAACGAAACGGCGGTAATAACAAAAGATAGTGTAAAAATTACCGATATAAACGGAAATATTGTTAATAAAAAACCTGAAATTCTTCCTTGGGAGCCTATGGCACTAAGTAAACTCGGATATAAGCACTTTATGCTAAAGGAAATTCATGAACAGCCCGATGTTATAAGAAATGTTTTAAACGGTAAATTATATGATATTAATTCGCCTATTAATTTAAGCGAAGTAAAACTTGATAAAGAGATATTAAAAAAATTAAATAAAATCGAAATTATAGCCTGCGGAACATCTTTGCATGCCGCATTAGTCGGGAAATATATAATTGAAGATTTTGCGGGAATTTCAGTTGAAGTAGAAGCTTCGAGTGAATACATATACAGAAAAACGACAACAGACGCTTCAACTTTAGTAATCGGGGTTTCACAATCGGGTGAAACAGCGGATACAATTACTGCAATCAAACAAGCAAAAGAAAAAAATGCACACGTATTAATTATTACAAACAGACCCGATTCTAATATGGCGAGATTGGCTGATAGCTTAATCCCTGTCAATGCGGGAATAGAAGTGAGTGTTGCCGCTACAAAATCTTATAGCGCACAATTGATTTCATTTTATCTGCTCGCAATACATCTTGCGGAAATAAAAGGAACTCTTGATGTAAATGCTTTGAAAAAAATAAAACATGAGTTAATTTTACTACCTTCAAAAATAGAAGGCGTTTTATCAAATACGAGTGTTATACAAGAATGCGCAAAAAAATTCTCATCTTATAAGAATTTTATCTATATCGCAAGAGGTGTGAATCTTGCAACAGCATTAGAAGGAGCATTAAAACTAAAAGAAATCAGTTATATTAATGCTACTGGTTATGCCGCAGGAGAATTAAAACACGGCCCTATAGCCATGCTTGATGAAACTATGCCTGTTTTGTCAATACTCATACCGGGCGGAATAACATATGAAAAGGTTTTATCAAACAGTGAAGAAGCAAAAGCAAGAAATGCAAAATTAATAGCATTAACTTCTTCTGAAGATAAAAATTTAGATAATTTATTTGATGTAGTAATAAGAATACCTCAGGTATCAGAAATACTTTCGCCCGCATTAACATGCGTTCCTCTGCAATTATTGGCGTATTATATAGCTGAATTTTTAGGTAAAGATGTGGATCAGCCAAGAAACTTGGCAAAATCCGTAACGGTGGAATAAAAATTATGATAACAACTAAAGAAGTAAAAATTAAAATTCCCGAAGATTTTACGAGCGAATATATAGAAAATGAACTCGATAAAATGGGTTTTACCGTTTTACGGTGGGCAATAACAGATATAGACAATGATTATTGTAATATAAATGTTTCGGTTGTAAGTAAATAGAAAAGGAGAAGTATATGGAATTAAAGGGTTCAAAGACAGAAAAAAATTTAATGGAAGCATTTTCAGGTGAATCTCAAGCAAGAAATAAGTATACATATTATGCTTCACAAGCAAAAAAAGACGGATATGTTCAAGTAAGCAAGCTTTTTGAGGAAACAGCAAATAATGAAAAAGAACATGCAAAAATATGGTTTAAACTACTTCACGGCGGAAAAATTCCTTCAACAATAGATAATTTAGAAGACGCAGCTAACGGTGAAAACTATGAATGGACTCAAATGTATGCACAGTTTGCTAAAGAGGCAAAAGAAGAAGGATTTAACGAAATTGCATTTTTGTTTGAAAAGGTCGCACAAATAGAAAAAGACCATGAAGAAAGATATAGAAAACTTTTACAAAATATCAAAGAAGGTTCTGTATTCCAAAAAGAACAAGAAATTGTATGGGAATGCGCTAATTGCGGTTATTCTTATAAAGGAAATTCAGCAGTTGAAACATGTCCTGTCTGCGCACATCCAAAAAGTTTTTTCTTTGAAAAAGCTAAAAATTATTAAAAAAGAAGCGTCTGTTATATTTATAACAGACGCTTCTTAATTTTAGCAAACTGCTAAGCACTATAATCCATATTGTTGGAAGGTTCAGTTGGATCTCCATATTTAGCTTTTAGTTCTGCTTTTGCTTCAGCTAATGTAATACCGTTTTCATCAGCGTAAATTTGTGCATATTCATCAGGATCTTGTTTTATCATTGATGAATTAGATTGACCGAAGTTTGGAGAAAAAATCGATGTGTCATAATTTTCGCCAAAACCTTGAGTCTGCTGTTGCTGCGGGTCTCCAAATTTTGATTTTAATTCTGCTTTTACTTCATCAAGACTTATTCCGTTTTCTTCTGCATAAGTATTTGCATAATCATCCGGATTTTGAGGTGTTGTCATCTCATTAGTTTTGTTAAACTGCTGAGAAAAAATTGAAGTGTCGTAATTTCCGCCAAAATTTTGAGCCTGTTGTTGTTGCGGGTCTCCAAATTTTGATTTTAATTCTGCTTTTGCTTCATCAAAACTAAGCCCGTTTTTCTCTGCGTATGATTTCGCATAAGAATCAGGATCTTGTCTTACAGGATTAAAATTTAATCCTGATACCCCATTAAGATTTGCCATTGTATCCTCCTCCGTGTCTACTCATTTATAAAGTTTTTTGAGGAAGTAGAATTGCTTTTTTTATAAAAAATGTTAAGATTTCTTAATATTGGTATCGTTAATCTATATATTCAAGGATTTCGGTTAAATCTTTATTATCAATGATAATATTGGCTTGTTTTTTTAATATAGGTTTAGCGCAAAAAGCAGCTCGTTTGTCAGCATATAAAAACATACTTAAATCATTAGCCCCGTCGCCGACGCAAAGAGTATTACTACTGTTAATATTTAAAAGATTTTGCAGTCTTTTTAACATTTTTCCCTTGCTGTCCGAAAACATCATTTCACCGCCTAAAGTACCTGTCATAATCCCGTTTTTAAAATGAAATATATTAGAAAATTGTGCATCATATCCCAAGATTTTTTGAGCGGGAATTGTGGCTGTTTCATAACCGCCGGAAAAACAAACTACTTTATATCCCATTTTTTTTAATTCTGTAATAGTTTCTTTTGCTCCTTTTGTGTATGGAAGATTTTCACAAATTTGTTTGATTTTTTCTTCTTTCGCACCTTTTAATAATGCAACCCTTTTTATAAGACTTTCAAAAAAATCTATTTCCCCTTCCATCGCTTCCGTAGTAATTTGTTTCATCAGCGGTTCAATATTATATTCTTTTGCAATAAATTCTAAAGTTTCACCTTGCATTAAAGTGGAATCAAAATCAAAAACCGCTAATTTCATTTTAAACCTTTCAATTATGTAATTGTAAATTTTTTCTTATTAATTATATGTTATAAAACAAATGATAACAAGCTTTTTAAGCATAAAACATAATAAAATGTAAATTAAAAATAAAAAAATCGATGGTTAAAATATTGATTTTTTGTTATCTTATTGATATAAGATACTAGACGGTAAGAAATGTTCAGATAATAAAAGGAGAAACAATGGGACTACCAAATGTAGCATAT
>CANROV010000027.1 GCA_947632315.1 Candidatus Gastranaerophilales bacterium | reverse complement strand
TAATAATTTATTGCTTTTTGAAAATCATATTTATAAAAATATATACTACCCGAATTTGTTAATGCAATTATATTTGCCGGCTCAAAACTCAATAATGATTCATATACATTGAGTGCTAAATCATATTCATTTTCCCGAAGGTAGTAATTTGCCAATTCTATGTAGCAGGCTGAGTCATTTGGCTTATCTACGACAGCTTTTATTAATTTTTCCGCTTGTTCTTTGTTATTTCCATTTTCCATATAAATATTATACTAAAGAATAAATCTTGTAGCAAATAATATCATATTTGCATCTTTATTATTTGAACCGTGTCTGTTTACATAGTTAAGCATTAATTTCATGTTCTTGAAAAGATAATAACTAACCCCTGCAGAATATTCCTGAGTGTAGATATGTGAAATATCTTTATTTGGCGTAAAGTAGTCGTATCTTGCTAATAAGGATAATTTCGGGGTTAAATTATAAGATAATAATGTATAAAATCCGTCAGCTTTATTTTGAGATTCATTAACTCCGTTATATCCGTCAGCATTAGCATATTCTGCCTGTATATGAAATTTATTATAATCATACATTCCGACTATTGAATATGTATTATAACTGTTTTTATTTTTACCTATAGCGTAGCTTCCGCCTATTTTAAAATTTCCTGTTTTTTCAGAAACATTTGCAAAAGGTTTAAACATAACGTGTCCGGTAAAATCTAGTCCGTTTCCAAAGTCTTTCATATAACGTGTGCTGTCATATAAACCAATATCATAGTCCATATATTTATATGAAGCTAAATTCCTTACACCTACAGATAATGCTTCACCGAAGGTTCTGCCCAGCTGAGATTTATAAAACATTTCCTGAAAGAATAAACTTCTTGACCCGTCATAAGTATTCGGCAATCTGGGGCCTTGACCTATCATTATAGTTTGATTATCAGTAATTTTATGTGATACATAAGCCTGTGATATCCTCTGTGTAAAGCCGTTTGAATATCCCGGAATATGTCTGGTTAAATTAATATCAAACATTGCTTTTGATTTGTTTTCATTAAAATTTACACTCATCATTGGTTCTACGGCAAAAAATGAATGATTAAAATATGGACTGTTTTGAGAGTATTTAGAATAATTTAACTGTCCCGAATATAAAAAATGCAGTTTTACAGAGTTTACCTTTGAATTTTCAAATGTATAACCTTTTTCTGAAAACAGTCTTAAAATAGGCGATACTTCTTTTTCATTTTCTATTTTTCCGTAGTAAACATCCGATAAATAATCTAAACCTTGGGTTTCTTCAGGCAGGGTAACTTCTTCAATGGCGAAAGAAGGTGTAATTATCGTCATTAAAAAGAATAATAATATTTTTATCTTTTTCATCAATCCCTCAAATTATCTTTGTGAAATATTCTATTGTTCTTATTAATCCGTCTTTTAATGCTACAGACGGCTTCCAATCTAAAAGCTTAATTGCAGTAGAAATATCAGGTTCTCGTTGTGCTGGGTCATCCTGTGGTAATTCTTTATGGATTATTTCAGAGTTTGAATTTGTTAATTCAATAATTAATTTAGCAATATCAATAATTTTTATTTCGTTTGGATTACCTAAATTTACGGGGTATATATAATTTTCTGAATTATTCATAAGTTTTATTAAAGCGTCAATCATATCATCCACAAAACAGAAAGAGCGGGTTTGAGTTCCGTCGCCATATACGGTTATTGGTTTATTTTGTAATGCCTGCAAGATAAAATTAGAAATAACTCTGCCGTCATTTACTGCCATTCTTGGGCCATAAGTATTAAATATCCTTGCAATTCTTATATTAACGTTGTTTTGTCTGTTATAGTCCATCATTAATGTTTCACTGCATCGTTTACCTTCATCATAACAGCTTCTTATTCCGATTGGATTGACATTTCCCCAGTATGTTTCCTGCTGAGGATGAAGCTTGGGGTCTCCGTATACTTCACTTGTGCTTGCTTGAAGTATTGTTGCTTTGCACCTTTTTGCCAAGCCAAGCATATTTATTATACCCAGTACCGATGTTTTCATCGTTTTTATCGGATTATATTGATAATGCAAAGGAGATGCCGGGCATGCTAAATTGTATATCTGATCAACTTCTGCATAATATTTTATTGTTATGTCGTGTCTTACCAGTTCAAATCGGTTATTCCCTATTAAGTGCCTTATGTTATCTTTTGAACCGGTAAAAAAGTTATCAAGACATATTACGTCATTTCCGTCATTAACTAATCTTTCAGACAAAAATGACCCAATAAATCCTGCTCCCCCTGTAATTAATATCCTTTTCAATTCTCTAATCCTTATATTTTAACCATATCAATATCATTTTTATTTTTAAACTGCATTTCATATAAATGTTTATAATGACCATTATCTATTGCAATTAACTCATCATGCGAACCAAGTTCAACTAATCGTCCGTCATTGATAACAGCTATTCTGTCAGCATTTTTAATGGTAGATAATCTGTGAGCGATTACAAAAACGGTTTTATTTTTAGTAAGATTATCCAGAGCTTTTTGTACAACAGCTTCAGACTCATTATCTAATGCCGATGTTGCTTCGTCTAAAATTATTATGGGGGTATTTCTTATCATCGCTCTTGCAATAGCAACTCTTTGACGCTGTCCTCCTGATAAAGTAAGTCCTCTCTCTCCCAACATCGTATCTAAACCGTTCGGAAGATTATCTATTACTTCTTTTAAATGAGATGAATTAATTGCTGTATTAAATTCTTCCTCCGAAGCATTTTCTTTTGCCAGCATTATATTTTCTTTTACACTTCCCGTAAATAAGAAATTATCTTGAAACACAAATGATATATTATCTCTTAATTCATTAAGCTTAAAGTTTTTTATGTTTATCCCGTCAAATTTTATTTCCCCTGAATCTACATCATAGAAACGCGGAATAAGATTTACAAATGTTGATTTTCCGCCTCCCGAATTACCGACTATTGCAATAGTTTCACCTTTCTTTACCGTTAAATTAATATCTTTTAAAACTTGTTTTTCTGAATTATAACTAAAATTGATATGTTCAAAAGTAATTTCATTCTCAATTGGTTTAATGCTTTGGCATTCAGCAGAATTAACAATTTTAGGAGTATAATCAAATAATTCAAATACCCTTCCTAAAGAAACAAATACGTTTTGTATTCCGCTGAGAGTATTACCTAATGTTTTGACGGGTTTATATAAAAGCAGAAGCGAAGTAACGAAAGAAGCAAATGCACCGGCGGTCATGTGTCCGTCATAAATTAATTTTGTACCGTAGAATAATACAAATGCAATTCCGAATGACGCTATTAAATACATTATAGGTGACATCCAGCCTACACGCTTTGTTAATGATATCGATACATTAAAACTGTTATTCAATGCATTTATAAAAGAATTTTCCTGACGTTTCTGTAAATTATATGCAGTAACTACTTTATTTCCCGAATATGTTTCATTCATTGTTGTTAATATGTCGCCTGATATAACAATATTTTTATTGGATGTGGATTTTATTTTTTTTCTGATTAATAGAACAGGTAAAAATGCAACAACTAAGACAACAACACCGACAAGTGCAAGCTTGTATGAACTGTAGAGCATGACTGTAATAAGAGAAGCTGCACCAAAAACACTGATAATTAATGTTTTTATTTGTTCCACAACACTTTTTGACGCTGTATCAGGGTCATTTAAAAAACGATTTATTATTATACCGGAAGAATTTTCATCGAAAAAAGAAGTATCCATATATATTAATCTTTTGAACAAGTCGCTTTTTACCGAGTTTGTAATTTTTAAGCTTGTCCAGTCAGTAAGGTAAGAGTTTATATATCTTAAAACGCCTTGAAATACAGCAAAGAATATTATTGCAAAAGGCATTCCGACAGCAAGTATCGAATATGAAATTTCATGCCCGAATATTATAAGATTTTGTTTACCAACAACATAATCCATGTATGGTTTAAGCGAAAATGAAACAACTCCGTCCAGTAATCCGACCGGTATTGCTATAATAAATCCAAGAATTACCCTCCCCAGAAAAGGTTTTATATAGGGATAAATTCTTTTTAATAACCATAAATATTTAAATGATGTTATTGCGGTTGAGTCTTTTAATTTCATACTTATCTTAAATTCTTTCTTTTGTTTATAAAAACATTTTACTATATTGTTTGTCAAATTATTATATAAAAAAATTTTTCGTGTTATAATAGGTTCACTAATGGTTTATATGTAACAATATCTTAATATTTATTATTAAAAACGGAAATAATAAATATTCAGGAGATTTATAACAGTGTGTGTAAAGGGGTAAATTATGTCGTTAGGAATTTTTTCCGAAATTCAGGGGAATTATTTACGTAATAATTCAGAAAAGTCAAAACAAGTATCGCTAAAAAAGAATGAAAATACGAGTGATACGAATTTGAAGGCAAAGGAATGTATTACAAAAGAGAAAGTAGTAAGTAAAATAAAAGAAGCTGCACCTATTGTTATACCATTGGCGGCTATCCCGGTTACTGCACTTGTTACTTATAAAATTTCAAATAAAAATGTTGCATCACTAAAAGATGAAATATTGAATCTTAAAAATGAATTAGTGAATGTTAAAGAGGCTAATAATGAAGCGGTTAAAAGCTTGCAAAATAAAGTATACGGTCAGAATGCGTCAGTAAAAAAAGAATTCTGGGGTGTTATATTGGGTCTGACAGGACTTTCAGGAGGTTATGCCGCAGGAAAATTGAAAAAAGAGGATAAAGAAAAAATTACCTCCGATTTAAATAACAGATTCCATAATATTGAAAAAAATTCTGAGACTGCACTTGAATATTCTAATTATGCCGTTGGCATGCTCCCTGATACACTAACCAAAAAACATTGTAACAATATTGGTGATATTCCGCTTTTATATAATAAAAGCACAAAAAATGACGTAAAATATGATAAAGCAGTAAATCAAATTAAGAATGCCGCAGATAAGTATTTATATAATGAAGCAAAAACAAAACCGCTGGATAATGATGCATCTGTTTGGTCAGTAACGTCAGAATTTGCTCCGATAAAAGAAGGCGGTTTAGGTGCAGTTCCTGTTGATGTTCAAAATAATGCGGCAAAATTAGGTATATCAATGCCTACATTTATCCCTATGTATCAAAATAACGGCAGTGCCAACTTTATTGAAGAAAGCACAATAAATAAAGACGGGGTTAAAACTACCGAGTATAAATATAAATACGGAGAGAATAAAGTTTATAACTTGAATAAAGTTGCTGAATTTAATGTTGATACATTCAGAAACGGCAGAGCGCTTACCGAAAAAGTTGAAATATTTGTTGATAAAGATACCGATTCTAAAAAACCGTTATTCTTTATTAAAAATGACAATTATTTTAACGGTTCGATATATTCCGCAGGTGCAAAAACGGAAGAAGCAGAAAAGTTTGCATTCTTCTCCAAAGCTGTATATGAATTTGCAAAAGCGACCATGGATAAAAGAAGCGTAAAAGGGTTAAAAGTAGAAAATGCTGATTTGTTTAATTCGATTAAAGCTCCCGATGCATTAATTTTAAATGATTGGCAGGCTTCAGCAATAGCCGCTCTCGCAAGATTTAAGGCGCCTATGGAAAATGCATACGGACAACTTAAAGATGATGCAGCAAATAAACTTAAAGATATGAATATTATTACAATAGGTCATAATGCGATGTATCAAGGTTCAACCAGAAATGATAATAATCATGCCGAAAGAATTTCTTCTACATCTAATATTTTAAATACTCTGTTTGATGAATATGCTTATGATATTGTAAACAATGCTCAAACAGGTGCTTCTGATACTGATCCCGATGATTGGGGATTAAGAAATCTTGATAATATATTGCTAATAAACAAGGATGATTCGTCCTCCAGCCATACAAACTTATTAAATATGGGTATATGCTTAAGTAATTATTTCCATCCCGTATCTAAAAATTATGCGGAAGAGATTATATCAGCTGAGCATGAAGATTTAGCAGGTGAATTAAGATGGGCATTAAATCAAAAGAACAACTCAGGCGCTCTCGTCGGGATAATTAACGGTAATGATTTCAATAATCTCTCAATTACTTCAAAGCTCGGATTTATTAAGAAACAAACAGGCTTAGACTTTAAGACATATACAAAAAATTCCGATATAGAAGATGTTATGAACGCAAGGACTCAAAACAAAATTGATTTCTATAATAATTATATGCGTCCTTTTGTTGTAAAGAATGATACAAATAACAAAGAAGAAAAGGTTGAAAAAATAAGACAATTAACAGGCAGATTAGAGCTTGTCGGCAGTCAAAATAATACAAATATTCCCGAACTTACAGATGAAGAGCTAAAAAATACACCAATTATATCATCTGTAGGCAGACTTGTTTCACAAAAAGGTATTGACGTTTTATCCGATGCCGTAAAAATGTTATATGACAGATGGGAAAAAGATTTCCCCGGTAAAAATAAGCCAATATTTTATATTGCGGGACAAGATGGAGAAGGCGGAGCGCAAAAACTTCATTTAACAAATTTAAAGAATAAAAAATTAAAACCTGAAGATTCTAACCGAGTTGTTTTTGCACACGGTTTTGCTCCGATGGCTCCAATTACGGCAGCTTCTGATTTCTTTATTCTGCCGAGTAAATTTGAACCTTGCGGTTTAACTCAAGGTGAATCATTTGCTTTAGCTACCCCCGTTATTGCATCTTCCGTAGGCGGTATTGTTGATACTGTTAACAGAGACGGTAAAGAAAACGGAGTATTGACCGAAAAAAGTTCAAAAGTTACGTCAAAACAATTGTATGAGGCTATGAAAAAAGCATTAACAATTTACTTTGAAGAACCTGAACGTTATAAAAACATGGTTAAAGATTCTTTAGCTGAAGATTTCAGCTGGGTTCAAAAAGGTAAAAAAGGCCCCATGTTTGATTATCTTGAATACCTTGGTTTTGATAAAAATAAATTACCTGATATTGCATAACTTGCTTTATTATTAAAATATCGTTATTATATGTAGTATGGATGTAAATTTAACAAAATTACTCGATACTGCATATAATTTACATATTTCGGGGAAACTTAGCGAAGCGAAAGGTTTATATGAACAGATTCTTAAAGCTGAACCTGAAAATTTAGATGCATTAAATCTTTATGCTCAATTGCTTGTTGCTTTAAAATCTTATGATGATGCACTTTCTATTTTCTTTAAAATTGATGAAAAAATTAAATTACCTGATATAAAACTTAGTATTGCTAAAGTATATTTTTTCAAAAATGATTTTAAGCATGTAACGGAAGTGTTAAATTCATTAGAGAATAAGCCGGTTGAAGTATTAAATTTATTGGCAACGGCATATATTAAACTTAATGATTATGAACAAGCTTATTTTGTCTATAAGTCGCTTATTAATACAGATAATAACTTTGTTAATAATTATAATATTTCATTTTGCCTCGGCTTTTTGAAAAAATATGACGAAGCCTATGAATATGCTTTAAGAGCGTATGAAATGAATCCAAAAGACATACCCGTAATAATGCAGTGTGCTAATTATTCCGAAAAATTAAACAAATATGACGATGCAATAAAATATTTAAAAGAAGCTGAAAAATTATCTCCAAGCCCTGAGTTATACAATAAATTAGGCAGTTTATATGCGGGTATAAATAATCAATCCGAGGCGCTTTCCTGCTATAAAACGGCTATCCAATTAGATAACAAGAATAAACAGGCTATGTTAAATATTGCATACTTGTATAAAACTATTGATAAAAATGTATCAATAAATATTTTAACTGAACTTTTGCAAGATTACCCTGAGGATAAAATTGTTATATCCTCATTATATTATATGTTTTATAATATGGTCGATTACAATAATGCAATAAAATACGGGCTTTATTATATAGATAAATTTCCTGATGATTATTTTGCTTATGAAATTACGGGTGAAGCATATTATGAAAATTATGATTACACTTCCGCATTAAATATGTATAAAAAAGCTGACGAATTATCCGATAACGAAAATATAAAAATACGATATGCAAAATTATTATATTTAACAGGTGATATTGAAAAAGGAAAAAAATTATTACAGTCTTATAAAAATTCTGATAACGCAAAAAAAGCACTTATAAATATAAGTCTTGCCGAGAAAAATTTAAAAGATTGCGAAGAAGCTTTCTTTGATTGGCAGACTTCTATTAATCCCGAGAAAATTGCCGAAGATAAAGCCAGAAGATTTTTCTATAAGTTAAATATAAATAATTTGTACAATGTTAATGAAGATACATTTGTAAAAAATGTAAAATCTTCCGAGAATCATTCAACTGAGGTAAAATTATCAAAAATTCTTAAAAGAATATGGCGAAGAGAAAATATTCAGGATAAAACTTTGTTATTATTCTCTTATAACGGAATTGGCGATATGCTTATGTTTTCCAGATATATTAATATTCTGAAAAACATGTGTAAAAAAATTATTATGCATGTTCCCTCGGCATTATATGATTTAATGAAGTACAATTTCCCCTATATTGATTACTATCAAAATTTAGATGATATAAAAGATGATATGTATGATTATTCTGCTTCATTCTTTACGATTTTATACAGTTTAGATGTAGATTTAAAAAATATACCGTATTCAAAAGGGTATTTAAGTGTAAAAGATGATTTAATTATTGAAAAATCAAAAGATAATCTGTTAAAAACAGACAAGAAAAAAGCAGGTATATATTGGCAGGGGAATCCTACAATATTATTAAATCGTTCCGTTAAGTTAAAATATTTTGAACCGTTATTTAATCTTGATAAAATACAGTTATATTCATTTCAAATGTCAGATATAGACAAGGAATCCGATGAATTAAAAAAGAGTAAACCAATTATTGATTTGGCTCCGATGATAAAGAGCTATGAAGATACCGCAGTATTCTTAAAAAATATGGATGTTTTAGTAACAATTGATACATCAATTGCTAATTTGGCAGGTGCGTTAGGGGTAAAAACTTATTTAATGCTCCCTAAAACTACAGATTGGCGCTGGTTTAATGATAATGACACAACACCCTGGTATGATAGTGTTAAAATTTTCAGAGCGGATAAAGATTTGGTCTGGGATGATGTTATTGTCAGAATAAAAGATGATTTGTCAAAAGTATGAATACTGAATATAAAAAACTTTCTGATTTAGCTTATAAACTTCATTCTGAAAATAATTTTGATGAAGCAAAAAAGGTTTATGAAAAATTATTGGAGTTTAATAAAACAGATGCAAATGTATTAAATTTATATGGTATGCTTTGTATTTCACTGGGTGAGTATGATAATGCAATAAGATTGCTTTCTCAGGCATTTATTTTTTCTAAATCGGTATATGTTTGTACTAATTTGGCAAAAGCATATTTATATGCAGATTCTCCAAAGGAAGCAATTAAAATTTTGACAGCTGTCAATGAAGATAGTTGTACTGATGATACATACTATACTTTGGCGATTGCGTATAAACGCTTAAATGATATTAATTCGGCAATACAATTTTATAAAAAAACGATTGCCTTAAATCCTAAGCATTATAATGCTTTATATAATATTGCTTTAATTTATAAAAATTCAGGCTGTATTCAGGAGGCTTTGGACTATTGTAAAAATGCTTTAAACATTAAACAAAATGATGATAACTTATATTCTTTATTATATTCTTTATATTTACAAAATAATAATCTGACTGATGCTGTTTTATGTTTGGAAAAAGCACATATGTTAAATCCAAAACAGTATCTATACTTATATAATCTTGGCATTTTATGCTCAAGAATGAATGATAATAATAAATCTATTTATTATTACAAAAAAGTATTGGAATGTAATCCTAATCATGTTCAGACTTTGGTTAATTTATCGTCGTTATATAGAAAATCAAATATTGAATTAAGTTTAGAATATATAGAAAAGGCTTATAAAACAGACTCTAATGACAAAAATGTCTGTTTAAATCTTGCACAAATTTACAAAGCTAAATTTATGAATGTTGAAAGTATTTCTATATTAGAGAATTTGTTAAAAAATAAGCCGGATTGTCATGAAGCTTATTCGTTATTAGCTTCAAATTATATGGATATAGGCAACTATAGTGAAGCACTTGCTAATTATAACAAAGCACTAAATCTATCAGCAGGAAATTTAAATTATTTACACGGTAAATCATCGGCGCTTAAATATTTGGGGAAATATAAAGAATCGCAAGAAATTTTGGAATATATTATAAAAAAAGATTCTTCCTTAATTCAAAGTTCCATTTCACTAGGTATGTATTATTTGTCGGAAGGTAATTTTAATGAAGGAATGAGGCTTTATTCTTTAAGAAGCAAAGAAACTAAATTTAATGATTTATTCAAAGAAAAAGTATGGAGTAAGTCTGATAATTTGGAGGGTAAAAAAATACTTTTATATTCAGACTGCGGGCTTGGCGATACAATAATGTTTGCAAGATATATTCCTTATATTGAAAAAAAGGCCAAAAACATTATTTTAGCTACAGATAAACAGCTTAAATCCATACTTAAAAATACATATTCCAATATAACAATTTTATCTAAATCGGAATTAAAAGATAACGATTATGACATAGTAATGCCGATTATGAATCTTCCTTATGCTTTAAATATGGATTTTAATAATATACCTTTTTCGGAAGGATATATACAAGATAATAAAGAATTAACATTAAATTATTCAAAACTTGATATATTTAAAACAGATAAAAAGAAAATAGGACTGTTTTGGCAGGGAAATAAGAAGATATTTAAGAATAGAGCGTTAAAGATTGATTACATAAATGAGATTATAAAAACGGACAACAAATTTTATTCATTTCAGCTGGATAATAAATACAAACCTGAAATTATTACATCTCTAAATATGTATATAAAAGACTATGATGATACTGCTTCGCTGTTAAAAAATATTGATTTATTAATAACGGTCGATTCATCAATAGTACATATGGCAGGTGCGTTAGGGGTAAAAACTATATTGCTTCTACCATATACACCAGAATGGCGCTGGTTTAATCATGATATGAGCAAAAAATGGTATAAAAGTGTTAAAATAATAAAACAAAATATAATAAATGATTGGCATAATCCGATTGAAAAGGTTATTGATGAAATTAAATGATGAATATACCGTTGAAATAGAAAAAATGATTAATGAAGGTAATGCAATAGCAAGAGTGGAAAATTTTCCGATATTTATAAAAAATGCATGCCCGAAAGATACAGTAAAAATACAAATAACAAGAATAAATAAAAATTATGCACTAGGGGATATAATTCAAATTATAGAGCCGTCACCACACAGAATTGAACCTGTCTGTAAACTTTATAAAGTTTGCGGCAGCTGTAATTGGCTTTATATTGACTATAATGAGCAATTAAATCAAAAGATGAGTATTGTAAGTGAAACTATAAAAAAGATTACGGGAATTAATTTTAAAATTGAACCGATAATACCATCACCAAAAGTTACGGAATACAGATGTAAAATTCAGTATCCTGTTTCACAAAAAAAGCACGGAAGAATTATTGCTGGATATTATAAAAATAATTCTCACGATGTTATAAATATAAAATATTGTCCTATTCATAAGCCTATAATAAGTGACATACTGGAATTTATAAAAGATAAAGAAGAAGAATTAAATATTTCGGGATATAATGAAAGCACTAATACAGGATTATTAAGGCATATAGTTTTTCGTCAAGCTTCATATAACAGCTCTATTTTAATTGTATTTGTAATAAATTCCGATGAAATAAACGCTCCATTAAAAAAATTAGCAAAAGAATTAATGTCAAAATACACTGAAATAACAGGAATATGTGCTAATTTTAATAATAAAAAAACAAATGTTATTTTGGGTCAAAATACTAAAGCAATTGAAGGAAACACGTATTATTTTGAAGAAGTATCAGCAATTAAATATAAAATTAGCGCAAACAGTTTCTTTCAGGTAAATCCATACAGTGCAAAATTGATATTTGATTTAGTTGAAGATTTAATAAGCTCAAGAATAAAATCTCCGGCTATTCTTGATGCATATTCGGGAGTATCTGCTTTTGGTATCAGATTAAGTTCAATAGCCTCAAAAGTAACGTGCATAGAAGAAGCAGTAAGTTCTGTTAATGACGCAAAAGACAACATAATTATAAATGGATGTAATAATATAGAGCTTATAAACGCTGACGCAGGTGAAACGTTTAATAATTTGATAAATAAATCAGTTAAATTTGATGTATCCGTTATAGATCCTCCAAGAAAAGGCAGCAGTGAAACAGCTCTGCAAAGTTTAATTAATCTCACTAAATCATATATTATTTACATAAGCTGTAATGTTTCTACACTTGCAAGAGATATTAAGTATCTTATAAATAACGGTTTTTATCCTGAGTATATACGTCCTGTTGATATGTTTCCGAATACATATCACGTTGAAACGGTAGTTTTATTAAAAAAACAAAAAGAAAAAGAAGCATAAAGCTTCTTTTTCAAAAACCCCCAAAATTTTTATCAAGCCTGCAGCCACATTTAATCCAATAGTGTTTCTAAAATATTGGCATTTCGCATTGCTATAGCATTTTCTTTAACTCTTTGTTTGTGAATATAAGTTCTTAATGCTTCACGTATTAATTCACTCCTTGTCCGATTTTCACCTTCGGCAACTTCGTCAATTCTTGACAAAAATTCTTCAGGCATTGAAATAAGTACTCTAGCCATTTATATGTCCTCTTTAATTGTAATGTTATCTACATATATATAAAAACAATTCAAATTTAAAAAATGCATAATTTGTATATAAATATTATTGGTTTTGTAACAAAAC
Source organism: Candidatus Gastranaerophilales bacterium (assembly GCA_947632315.1). Lineage (GTDB taxonomy): Bacteria > Cyanobacteriota > Vampirovibrionia > Gastranaerophilales > Gastranaerophilaceae > Avigastranaerophilus. The sequence goes on along the minus strand of CANROV010000027.1, from coordinate 3,433 downwards.
TTAAAAAAATTTTTTCTTTGATTTAAAAATGTAAAAAAATATGGCAATAAACGGAAAAAAACTTATTTACATACATTTAAGTAATAGAATATAAATAACTTAGGAATTAAAAAATGATAAAAAGAATACTAATATTAATACTTATACTGTTTATTAATGCCGTAAGTGCGTTGGCGGAAGAAAATTTCAGCTATTATCTAAAAGATTTAAGACAGGAAATTGATAATAAATGGATACCGCCAATATATAACTCAAGGAATACGAGTGAAGTCAATTTTAAAATATACAAAGACGGAAGTATAAAAAACGTAAAGCTATCGAAATCTTCAAAAATAAAACAACTGGACAAAAAAGCAGTTGAAACGCTTGAATCAATGGAAAAATTTAAAGCATTACCAAAATCTTATGTTAAATCTGCAGGATTAAATGCTTATGTTGATATTACGGTTTGTTTGACAAACTATATCAAAACTGATATGAATAATATTTATCTTTATAAGAAAAAAAATAATAAATTATATATTGATTCACTTCCTATTTCAACAAAATTGGTACAAATTAAAAAAGTTGTATATAACACTGTATCATATACAGATGTTAAGGGAGTATCAAATTTCAAAGATAAAATGATAAAACCTGAATTAAATATTGATATACAAAGAGCAAAGAAAAATAATAAGGTTTAAAATTTCTTAAGCTGAGCAAATGCCGCATCGAGTGCTTTTTGCCCTTGATTTCCGAAGTCAACTATAAGCATGGAAGAAGAACCTATATCTTTAACATCGATTATTTTACCGACTCCAAACTTGGTATGGAACACTCTGTCATTTTTCTTAAATTGCTGAACGGATGAGTTATTTATATTATTATTATTCTGAACAGTTTTTTCATCATTAAGTTTTTTATTTCTTTCCTGTATCATCTTTTTTATTGGATTGTTTTCAAGCAGATTTTTAATTTTCTCTTCATCAGAAACTCTTTTTTCAGTGCGTGTAGCGGAATCATTGTGTTTAATAACAAAGCTTCTGTTATGTTCAACTTTTTTTTGAGGAGCAATAAAGTTTTTGCCGAAAGATGTCACAGCTTTTATACTGCCGTCGGTATTTTCTTCATAGCTTCTTGTTTTTATCTTATCAACAGCTTTTCTAAATGTATATGATTCATTTGAATCCGAAGAATATTCTGACTCTGTATAATTAATTAATTGAGCAGGAATTTCTTTTATAAATCTGCTGGGCTGATAATATTTTTCCTGTCCCCACATTTTTCTTTTTTGTGCATAACTTAAATATAGATTTTTCTTTGCTCTTGTAATACCCACATACATTAATCTTCTTTCTTCTTCCATTTCGGAAAGGGAATCTAATGAACGGCTATGGGGGAAAATACCTTCTTCCAGTCCGGAAAGAAAAACGGTATCGAATTCAAGACCTTTTGCACTATGCAGAGTCATTAATGTAAGTGCCTTAGAGTCATCCGTATATGAATCAATATCACTAACCAAAGATACTTGAGATAAAAATTCTCCTAATACATCTTCATCTTGGGGGATAAATTCTTTAGCAACGGAAATAAACTCTTGTAAGTTATCAATTCTTGTTTCTTGCGTCGTTTCATCTTCATTATCTTTTATATCTTGTATATAACCTGTTTTTTCCAGAACATAAGCAATAAATGAAGGTAAATCCATTTTATAAAATGCACTTGCGCAGTCATTAATTATAGAATAAAAATTTTGCAATTTTTGTTTGACAGCCGGTGTAAAATCTTCATATAAGTCTATATTTGAAAGAACATCCATAAATTTTATATTCTCTTTTGCAGAAAGCTCCAGAAGTTTTTCAACAGTCGATGGCCCGATTGAGCGTTTGGGAACATTTATAATTCTTTGAAGGCTTTGTGAATCATTAGGATTATAAATAAGTTTAAGATATGCAACAATATCTTTTATTTCTTTTCTGTCATAGAATTTAAGTCCGCCGACTACCTTATATGGAATATTATTTGCCATACAGGCTTCTTCTATGGCTCTTGACTGTGAGTTAGTACGATACAAAACAGCCATATCAGATAATGATTCTGTAAGTGAAAGTCTTTTTACTTCCCTAACAAGATTTAATGCTTCATCAGACTCGTTATTAGCCTGATATAAATTTATATTTGTACCTTTTCCCAGATTAGAATATAAATTTTTGCTGATTCTTTGTTTATTATTCTCAATTACAGCGTTAGCAGCAGATAATATTACTTCGGTAGAACGATAATTTTGTTCAAGTTTAATTAATTTAGTTTTTCTGAATGCAGATTGAAGATTAAGAATAATACGATAATCAGCCCCTCTCCAGCTGTAAATTGATTGGTCGACATCCCCAACAACGCATAAGCTTTTATCAGTGGGAATTTCATCTTCTTCTTTATTATTTGTGTATATCGATTGAATTAATTTATACTGGCAAACATTTGTATCTTGAAACTCATCGACAAGAATATGTTTAAACATGTTAAAATATTTTTCACGAACTGTTTGAGATTGTTCAAGCAATTTAACTGCAAGAACAAGCATGTCATCAAAATCAAGAGCATTGTTCAGCTGAAGTTGTTTTTGATATTCAAGATATATTTGTGAATATTTTTCCGTTCTGAAATCTCTGGCTTTTGTTGCATAAGTATACGCATCCAGCATTTTATTTTTGGAATTTGAAATAATTGTTTTTATTAATTTTGGCTGATATATTTTTTCATCAAGTCCGAGTTTTTTAATGGCATTTTTTAAAATACTATTAGTATCATTATCATCATAAATAACGAATTTATTATTATAAGAACGATTTTCTTCATCCTTATATTCTTGGATATCGTTTCTTAATATACGGCCTGCGATTGAGTGAAAAGTACCAATCCACATTTTAGCCGATTTTTCTTCACCAACCATTTTAGAAAGTCTTTGAATCATTTCTTTAGCTGCTTTATTGGTAAAAGTAACCGCAAGAATTTCATACGGAGAAACACCATTATTAATAAGATTTGCAATTCTTGTAGTAAGAACTTTTGTTTTTCCTGATCCTGCACCCGCCAAAACAAGCACTGTACCTTTGTCTTGAAGTACAGCTTCTTTCTGCTCCCGATTTAATCCCTCTAAAATATTTGACATGTATCTTTTATTTTTTTAAATTTATGCTATTATATATAATTATATTACAAATATTTTTATTTAGACAAATAGGAAAGAATATGTCAGAAGAAAATAAAAATGAACAACAAATAATGGTTCCGTTAGATGATATGGATACCGTTAATTCTAATGATTCAAATACATTAGATGCACTGGCTATGGAACTTGCAACAATACAGCAATCAGCAAAGAAAGTTGCAATAATCGGAAGTCGAAACCTGCCTATAACACATCAGCAAATTATTGAAATTTTATCTTATG
>CANROV010000026.1 GCA_947632315.1 Candidatus Gastranaerophilales bacterium | reverse complement strand
GCTCATAAAATTGATTTTGATGAAGTTATTAACAGAACTAAAATCTATAAAGATGAAGAAAGAAGAAGAAGCGAAAATTGCAATCTGTTAAAACAAGCACAAGCTGTAAGATAAGGAGAGTATCTTGAACGAAAAAATTCCTATTTGCCCTCTTATGAGTGCCGGAAATGAAATCAATATTGTTTGTGTACAGGAAAATTGTGCATGGTATATGAAAAATTATAAAAAATGTTCAATATTTCTGTTAGCACACAATGCGGTATTGGATATAAAAGAAAAGCAGGAAAAACAAAAAACACCTCAATAAGAGGTGTTTTTTATAATAAATAATTAATTAACTGAAAAATAAAAAATTAATTAATATAAGCACTGACAAGTTTTTTTACTTCATTTGCAGGAACAGCAAAACCAATTCCGATATTTGACTTATTATTATCGGGATTAAATATGGATTGGCTGATTCCGATAACTTCGCCTTTTGCATTCAAGATAGGGCCTCCTGATGAACCCGGATTTATTGCGGCATCAGTCTGAATTTTATTTCGTTCGTAATCAATTCTTGAAACAATTCCCGTGGTCAGAGTTCCGTTAAAACCAAACGGATTTCCTATTGCAAGAACTTTTTGTCCTACTTTAACCATTGATGAATCACCTAATTTTATTGTTGGTAAAGGTGTTTTTGGCGTAATTTTAAGCAGGGCTAAATCACCTTTTTCTTCATCAGATTTCATAACATCCGCTTTATATACTTCACCCTTTGCCGTTGTTACTTCTATGTATGAAGCATTATTTACAACGTGGGAACTGGTTAAGATTACTCCGTTTTTGTTGATTATACATCCTGTTCCGCTCGATAATCCGTCCGCCATTTGCGCTTCTACAAGTACTATGGCCGGATTAATTCTCTCGTAAACCGTGACATTTATGAATTCTTCACTTTTATATTCCGTATCTTTTGAATAAACTGTTTTATTTAATGATATTCCGCTCACTAAGTAAAATATAAACACCAAACAAACAGAAAAAATTTGTATTCGTTTTGACATTTTTTTACCTGATAACTTTCTTTACGTTCTAATTAAACATTATTTCCCGATTATTTACATTAGTAATAAAGTGTGTACTTTTAACAATTAAACCAATTATTATAACTTCAAATTAAGTATAAAATATTGTTATAAGACTTTGTTTTATTTTATAATTTTGATAAGAGGGAATATGTTAACTGCGTTAAATAAAAACAAAACAGAATTTATAAGAGATATTGAGAAAGTTGCAGGAAGTGAAAATATACTTTTTAATTATGATGAATTATATGTATATTCTACTGATTCAACAAATATGACCAATCCAAAGGAATTGGCTCAAGCTGTTATTTTTGCAAGAGATGTTAATCAGGTAAGCAGAATAATGAAATATGCGTATGAGAATAATATTCCCGTAGTGGCAAGAAGTGCGGGAACAAATCTTTGCGGAGCCTGCCTGCCTAAAAACGGAGGAATTATTCTTGATTTTTCTAAAATGAACAGAATAATTGAAATAAATAAAGATAATCTTTTGTGTAAAGTTGAACCGGGAGTTGTAATAGAGGACTTGCAAAGGGCTGTTGAATCTTATAATCTCTTTTATCCGCCCGACCCTTCAAATTTAAAAGTATCTATGATAGGCGGAAGTATTGGTTTATCTTCAGGAGGGCCTCATACATTCAAATATGGTTCCACAAAAGATTTTATTATTGATTTAGAAATAGTTTTGGCCGACGGAACCATAACTCATACCGGATGTGATTGTTCCAAAAACGTTACAGGTTATAATCTTACTCAATTGTTTGTAGGCTCGGAAGGTACTTTGGGAATTATAACTCAAGCGGTAATAAGATTAATTCCGAAACCTGAAGCAAGAAGAGTTATGCTTGTTTACTTTGACTCATTAGAAGATACATCAAAAACTGTCAATGATATAATTTCAAATCTTATAACTCCTTCTGTTATCGATTTGATGGATAAAAACACTCTTCAAACAATTGAGAGCTTTTATCCTTCAGGATTGTTAACCGATAAAGCTTCTGCTTTACTGATTGAAATTGACGGGTTTAAATCTGCTTTGGATGAACAATATGATAAAATTATTGAGATATGTAAGAAAAATAATTCTGCTTATATTCAGATTGCAAAAACAAAAGAAGAAGAAGAAAGAATTTGGGTATCAAGGCGTTCATCTTTTGGAGCTACCGCAAAACTTGCACCGAATGTTGTTACGGAAGATGTCGTTGTGCCAAGAAAAAATATTGTTGCACTTGTTAACGGAATAAGAAATATATGCGATAAATATGAATTAAAAACATGTATAATGGGGCATATCGGAGATGGTAATATTCACCCGAATATTGCACTTGATTTAAGAAATCCTAAAGAACGTCAGAATTTTTTAAATGCAAAAGAAGAACTCTTTAATCTGGCAATTGGCTTAAATGGTACTTTATCAGGCGAACACGGTATCGGCTGTGAAAAATCAAAGTTTATTAATAAAGCTCTTGACTCAAACTCATTAAAAATAATGAAACAAATAAAAAAACTTTTAGACCCTAAAAATATATTAAATCCAAACAAAATTTTTCAGGAGAACGAATGACATACTGTATAATAAATTGTACCACTTCTAATGAAGAAGAAGCAAAAAAAATTGCTAAAACTCTTATTGAAAATAAATTAATTGCCTGCTGTACTATTATTCCTAAAGTTACATCAATATATGTTTGGAATAATAACTTGAATGAAGATTCTGAAATATTAATGGTGATGAAAACAAAAACTGAACTTTTTTCTGAAATACAAAATGAAATTAAGAAAATTCACTCTTATGATGTTCCCGAAATAATATGTATACCTGTTATTGAAGGAAGCTATGACTATTTAAACTGGATAAATGAGCAAACGCAATAATGTTTTTTTATAAAAAAGAAAAAGAACCCGAATATAATATTAAAATGACATATGACAGAACTAAACCTTTAACCAAAAGAAATGTCATAGAATTTATAAGAAGCTGCGGAATTGAAGTTAAGACAAATACTAAAGCACGAGGAAATAAAGGTTTATATCAAAAAAACAGGATAGATATATCTAATACAATAAAAGATGACAGTGCAATTTCCGTTCTTGTTCATGAATTTGCACATCATATTCATTCTAAGATAGATAAAGATTTTATAAAAAATCCTTATACTCTTCAAAAATTATTTGATACTCAAGATATATCCGAAATAAAATCAGAACTTATAAATGTAACGAGATTAACCGATAAAAATTCAAGATTAACCATATTCTTAAATGCGAAAGAAGAAACTTCAAAAGCCGTAAAAGGTATGCAAAATATTATAAAGAAAGAATATCCCGATTTTTTAAGGTCAAAAAAATTTCCTGAATTTGAAAAATATATAAAAAATTCCGATGCAAAATATCTTGTTAAGTATGATGCAATAAAACTGATGAAAGGATTTTTCTTTAAAAAAGAAAAGATATTAACCGTAAAAAATATTGAAAATGATTTTCCCGATATGCCTAAAGCTTTTATGTTATATATAAAATTATGTTCCATGCAAAGGAAACAGGCTAAGCTGTCAAGGAGAATAAATAAACTTTCTAAATATTATGAAACTCCGACAGAACTTTTTGCCAGGTTTGTGTCAGGTTATTTTATGACTCCCGAAACTGTTGAAACTGTAGCCCCTATAGCCACACATAAATTTTTAAAACTCCTTGAAAACGGTTACTATAAAGAGCTTAAGGATTTATTTGAAATATTTGGAAAAAAAGATTAAAATCAATTTATGAAACAAGTAACAGCATATATTCATACACATTGGGATAGAGAGTGGTATCGTGAGTTTGAAGAATTCAGATTAAGACTCATTGAAGTTTTGGATGATGTCCTGAAAATGCTTGAAAATGATGAAATTCCCTGCTTCTATTTCGACGGACAAACTGCTGCAATTGAGGATTATCTTGAAATAAGAAGTGAAAAACTTCCGTTAATAAAAAAATTGATAAAAGAAAAAAAACTGCATATTGGCCCGTTTTATTGTTCATCTGACAGCTTTTTGGTTTCGGGGAAATGCTTATTGAAAAATCTTGAGCTTGGAATAAAAAAATCAAAAGAGCTTGGGGGAACTGATTTTATCGGATATATTGCAGACAGCTTCGGGCATAGCAAAGATATTCCTGTGTTATTAATACACTTTGGTATTAATAAAGCAATACTCTGGCGTGGTTTAGGCGATTTAAATGCAGACCTTGACTGGGACGGAATTAAAACCACCAATTTAATACAAGGATATTTTCAAGACTTTTTAAACCTTGATAAACCAATTGAAGAAAAAGCTGAATTTTTAAAAAAATATCTTGATAAAATTTCGGCAAAAAGTAAAGATTTCGTTCTTTTACCTATTGGTGCCGACCATTTGGCTGTTTCAAAAAATTTAAAAGAACAAATAAAATTATTAAATAATATTTATCAAGATTATAAGATAGATATAGGAACTCCTTTTGAATATTTTGACAAAATAAAATCAAGAGAAAAAGTAAAAGGTGAATTTTTAGAAAATAGTCTTAATTTCATTCTCCCCGGAGTTTATTCAACCAGGCTTGATATAAAGCAGGCAAATGCACAATCACAATATATTTTAGCTGATATTGCAGATACCTTGGAACAAATTGCAAGAAAATATTTTAATATTAAAAACAGGCAGGAAGAAATTAATTATGCATATAAACTTCTTATAAAAAATCACGCTCACGACAGCATATATGCTTGCAGTATAGATAGTGTTTCGGATGAAGTTATGCAAAGGTTTAAAAAAGTTGATACTGTTGCAAACGGAATAATAAAAAGAACCATAAGAGATTTATCAGACAAAAATGCACCTTTAGCGTTAATAAATCTTTCAAAACATCCGTATTCGGGTGCAATAAAAATTGTAACGAATAAAAAGCTTAATGAAGTTAAAATGGGAAGTTTTAAAGGTTTTACTGATGAAAAACTTTATAATATAAATCAAATTCCCATAACTGAAGATTATACTATATTAAATGAATATTTAATTGATGTAAAAAATATTCCTCCTATGTCATTAACTCACCTTAATAAAAGTCATATATGCCAAGAAAAAAACTTAAAAACAGGTAAAAATTTTATTGAAAATAAAAATATAAAGGTTGAAGTAAAAAACGGAAAAATTAATGTAACTGATAAAATATTTAACCAAGAATACAAAGATTTTATTAAAATTATTGATTTGGCAGATATAGGCGACAGCTATAATTTTGGTGCATTAAAAAATGATTTGCCTATAAATGCTAAACTAAAATCTTCAAAATTAAAAATATCAAATTCAATTATTGCAAAAATGTTATTAACTTATGAAATTGATATACCTTCAATGTCGAGTCAAAAAGGAAGAAGTAAAAAAACATATAAACATAAAATCAATATTGAAGTTTTATTATATAATCAGTCACGATACCTTGAATTTATAATAAATTGGGAAAATAAAAGTAAAGACCATATTTTAAAAATAGGATTTAATTTAAAAGAAAAAATATATTCAACAATAAATGAAGATTTATTTTCGACAACAGAACGAAATTTTGACCCTGATTTTGAAATAAATAAATATCTGCCCGCTCCAAGAGGCAGAGAAATAAAGCCAAATACATCTCCAATGCAAAGGTTTATGATGACTCAAGGCTTTGGTCTTGTTACAAAAGGTTTGAGCGAGTATGAAATAATAAAAAACAGTGTTAATTTAACATTGTTAAGAGCAACAGGTATAATATCAAATCCTAATAATCCAACGAGAGGCACACCGGCGGGGCCTCCTTTAGAAACGCCTAAAATGCAGTGTTTAGGTAAAAATAAAGCTCAATTTGCCGTTACTTTTACAAACTCACAACAAGAAATGTACTCTGTTGCTGATGAATATTATTCTTATTGTATTCCTTTATACACAAATAAATCGGATATGAAATTTGAACTATAAAATATAATACTGTTGATTTTGTCTTGTTTTCGGAATATTATTTTAATAAAAAAAGGATAGTCAGGGAAATAGTTTTTACCGTTGGAGGAATAAATGTCAAAAAGACGAGTAGTTGTAACAGGTATGGGATGTGTAACACCTTATGGAATTGGGGTAGACAGGTTATGGACAAACCTTGTAAACGGTATAAGCGGTATAAAGGAACATAAACTTGATAAAGAAAAACATCTTGTAAAAGTTGCCGGTCAAGTTCCCGATGACATTAATATAGAATCATATTTAGATGCAAAGGAAGCAAAAAGGCTTGATAAAAGTATAATATATGCTTTGATTGCAGCTGAAGAAGCCTATAAAGATTCCGGTTTAGATTTAACAAAAGAAGATTTAACAAGAATAGGAACGATAGTTTCAACGGCAGCAGGCGGACTGGTTGTTGTTACTACAGGTTATCAAGAAATGTTAAACAGAGGATTTCACAAATGTTCTCCTTTTACTGTTCCAATGATGATAGCAAATATGGCGTCAGGAAAGGTTTCTATAAAATACGGACTAAGAGGCCCCAGTAAAGCGGTATTATCAGCTTGTGCAACAGGCGCACATTCAATTGGCGATTCTTATCGTACAATTCAATATGGTGATGCCGATTTAATGTTTGCGGGCGGAGCTGAATCAAGTGTCTGTGATTTTGGTATAGGTGCATTTACCAGTGCAAGAACACTTTCAAAAAGCACAAGACCGCCTCATGAAGTATCAAGACCCTATGATAAAGACCGTGACGGTTTTGTTCTGTCAGAAGGCGGAGCTGTTATAATTTTGGAAGAAAGAGAACATGCACTTAAACGTGGTGCAAAAATTTATGCTGAAATAACTGGATATGGTCAAAGCTCGGACGCTTATGATATGGTAGCTCCCGATCCTGAAGGAAAAGGTGCGGAACTTGCTATACGTAACTGCTTAAAAGAAGCAAATAAAGAACCTAAGGATATTGATTATATTAATATGCACGGAACAAGTACACATTTGGGCGACCTCGCTGAGTCTAACACTGTTGCACGTGTATTCGGCGACAGAAAAACAAATACAAACCTTTGTGTAAGTTCAACAAAATCGATGACAGGACATATGCTCGGAGCTGCAGGCAGTACGGAAGCAATAGTTTCAGTAAAAACTATTGTTGAAGGAATTGTTCCGCCTACTTTAAACTTGGTTAACTTAGACCCTGAAGCTGCTGATTTGGATTATGTTGCAAATAAGTCTAAACGCAAAGAAGTAAAAACAGCACTGTCAAATTCTTTCGGTTTTGGTGGTCATAATGCGGTTTTAATGTTTGAAAAGGTTTAGTAAAATTTTTTATTTGAAATTGCAATTAAAGAAATTTTAGTTTATGCCGATATATTTTATTGGTGTATAAACATAGGTTCTTTGTTATGCAGATTTCAAATATTCATTTAAATGACGGTGTATATAAAAACAGTCAAGCAAATACTGATAATACCCCGGATGACGAAATTAATATTGATGATATTAGTATTCTTTATACAACAGAGCTTACGGAAGAAGAACGAAATACGTTCAATGATACCTATAAATCGGTGAATGTTAATGATAACGAACAAGGTAAAAAATTTCTTGAAGGTTTAAAAAGCAATAAAGAAAGTTTATGCAAAGAACTTGGTTTATCTTCGGATGAATATGACAGCTTTGCCTGCATAGCACTTGCGATTGCAAGCCAAGAAACAGGTATGGGGCAGGAAAAAGGATATAATGATGAAAATACGGGGATAGGAAAATTTTTCAGAAGTATATTCAAACAGGTAGATGTCTTGTTTGGCGGTGCTTCTGCTTCATCCGGCTTAACACAGATGAAAATTTATGATTTCTTAAATACCGATAAGTTATCTCAATCTCAAAAAGATATTATTAATTCTCACGGTATTGAGGCTTCAAGTGTTTCCGATAATAATCTTTATCAAGAACCTGACAAAGCAGCTGTTGCTACTATGGTTGTTCTTACTTCTATTGCTTCTAATTATGAAAATTATCTTAATGTATTGGATAATGGACATAAAGATTCTGCTAAAAATCTCCCCTCTGATATGTCTGATTCTCAAATTACACAAAAAGGGAATGATATATTGAATAATATTTCCGATATTTATCATAATGCTGATGATAAAGAAAAAATTGAAATTCGTTCGGCATTTAAACAATTACTTTTATCTTCAAACGGTTCTAAAATTTCCGATAAAGGAGATATGGAATATAACGAAGAATATCAATTGAATGAATTAAATAAATTGCTGTCTGAGTATGGTGATTTTAATTTAAATATATCGGATATAGATTATCTTAGATATGTTCTTACCGCTCCCGGCGAAGAAATGAATATTACAGAATATTGTGCTTATGGCTGGAATAAAGGTACGGCGGGAACAGGCATGCAGTTAGACAGATTACTTGCAGATAAAATAGGGGTAATACTATCTAATCCTGAAGATTTTGATTACGACCAATTTACGGTTAATGTTTCAAGCTTGGCGGCTAAATATGCTCAGCAGGCTGCGGGTAAAAACGGAATTGATATCGTTAATGAAAATATAAAAAACAGTATTGATATTGATAATGCATAAAATATTTTTTCCCCTCCTCCTCCTCTTCCTATTCCTCAAAGAAGACAATTACTATACATAAGAGCGAATAAAGGTTAGACGAAAAGTTATGGTAAATGGTTGTTATCCTAAAAAAAAGACTTTGCTTTTAGCAAAGTCTTTTTTTTACTTATGTATTTATTATATTGTAACTTTAGGTCTTGGGCCTGCATTAACAATTTCAGAAGGCATATTTGGATATTTAGCTTTAAAGTTATCACTAAACATTTGAGCAAGTTTGTTAGCAGATTCATCATAAGCTTTTTTATCAGCCCACATACCTCTTGCGTCAAGCATTTCATCAGGAACATTCGGACAAGTTGAAGGATAATCAACATTAAATACATCATGATGTTTAAATACAACATTGTCAAATGAGCCGTTTAATGCAGCGGTAACCATAGCACGAGTATAGCTTAATGTTTACCAAGTAAACTTTTGTTCCGTATTGATCAAGTTTATCACCTAACATTTTTGCATAAACAGAAGCATCCATCGGCATAAACGGTTCACCGAAAAGAGTTGAGAATGTAGGTTGAGGTTCTGTTACGCCTCTTTCAGTACCTGCAAGTTTAGATGTAAATCCTGTAACGAAGTGATACATAGCGGCATTTTTATCTAATCTTGAAATAGGAGGTAAAACTCCAAATGCATCAGCTGTTAAGAATACTACAACTTTAGGAATTCCGCCTTTTGATGGAACTTGTGCATTATTTATATAATCAATAGGATAACCTACACGTGTATTTTCAGTTAAGCTTCCGTCAAAGAAATCAAGTTCTCTTGTTTCAGGGTTCATAATAACATTTTCAACTAAAGAACCGAACTTAATAGCATTATAAATATCAGGTTCATTTTCTTCAGTAAGATTAATACATTTAGCATAACAACCGCCTTCAAAGTTGAAAACTCCGTCAGGTGACCAGCCGTGTTCATCATCACCAATTAATTTACGTGAAGGATCAGCGGATAATGTTGTTTTACCTGTTCCTGAAAGTCCGAAGAATACAGCTGTTTCTCCGGTAACAGGATCCATATTTGCACTGCAGTGCATTGGCAGAACATTTTTCTTTGTCATTACATAGTTCATTGTAGCAAATACTGACTTTTTAATTTCTCCCGAATATTGAGAACCGCAAATAATAATCGTATGTGCTTCATAATCGATTGCTATACAAGCTTCGGAATTTACTCCGTCAACTTCCGGAACACATTTAAATCCCGGAGCGCAAATAATAGTATAATCAGCTTCTCCGTAATTTTTTAATTCTTCGGCTGTCGGTCTGATTAATAATTGATGAATAAATAAGTTTTGGCTTGCTAATTCATTAATAACTCTGAATTTTTGTGTGTATTTTTTATCAGCACCTGCAAAACCGTCAAATATAAATACTTCTCTGTTTTGTAAATATGCTGTTATTTTCCCTTTAATAGCATTGAATTTTTCTCTTGAAATAGGGCGGTTAACTTTTCCCCAAGCTATTTCATCATGAATTGTTTCTGTATCAACAATAAACTTATCTTTAGGAGATCTTCCCGTATATTTACCTGTTGTTACAACAAGAGCGCCGGTAGAATTTAATTTACCTTCTCCTCTTTTTAGAGCAAATTCTGTTAATTCAGCCGGTGTAAGGTTACGGTAAACAGCTTTTGGCTCTACAATTCCTAATGTTTCGATTCCGTATGTTTCCATGTTTGACTTTCCTCCATATATTTAGTCCATACACACTTTTAGCATACCACAAAAAAAATTCTTTTTTCAAAATTTATTTTTTACTCATTTTTTCCCCTGTTTTAATATATCGTTACATAAATTTAAGTTTATTATTAAATGAACCGATATTATACATGGTAAAAAGCAGGGAAATGGTAAGTTATGGAAAATGTAAATCAAATTAAATCAGGGTTTATTGATTATTTAAAAACGAAATATAAGGATAAAGAAACACAAGATAAAATTGATTCTTACGGACCCGAATTAAGTATTTTTATATACAATTCCGCTTTCCAAAAATACCTGAAAGAAAACGGTTATGAAGATGATTCGATATTTGAGCAAAGTATTGATGATATGAAGGATACTCTTGTTTCAGATGAGTTTCAATCTTCACAAGAAGGTGATGCCGAAATGGACAGTGATAACTTAATACTGTCAACTTTAACCAATTTATTTAATCAGGATAAAGATTTATTTGCGGCAATTAATACCAATTTAGATGACACAATTGATATTGATGAAATGACCGGATTTTTAGATTTTGTTGATGAAATGATGCAGGCTGAACCTGATGAATATGAAAATACTTTTGACGGTATTGCAAAAAGTATTCAAAATATTAAAAGAATTGACGGAGAGTCATCTGTTGAAGGAATTTTAGATTCTATTTACAATTCGGATGAAGCACTTGAATATCTTGATATTGACGGTGACGGTGAATTAAATGATATAGAAAAAGAATTATTTGAATCATTTGTTCAAGGTGATAAAGAAGAGTTAACTGCAGAAGATTTGAAAAAAGCTTTGGAAGAAATTGAAAACGGAACGTTTAAATATGACATAAAATTACCTGATGACGCATTACCGGTTGATGAAATTCAAGGTTCAACTGCATTTGAAAGCACGCCTTCCACTGAAAATATTGCTGCAAGACAAACTTCTAATCCTTCTCAAAATTTAACTTCTACGGGAAGAACATATAACGGAGGTACTCCTTCCTCTACTCCCGTTCAGACTACTCCTGATAATATTAACGATATGAATTTATCTCAACTTAAAACCGAACAGGCAAAACGTCAGGAAAATGTTGATAATGCGAAAAATGATGTTGACAATACTGCTTCTGAGATTGATGAGGTTAAAAATAACGAATATGCTGAGGCAAAAGAAGCTTATGATGAAGCTGTCAAGAATGATGAAAATTTAGATAAAGAATTAAAAGCAAAAAGAGATGATAACCTTAAATCCATTGAAACAACTACGGATGAAATAAGCAGTTTAAATTCTCAAATTGCTCAGACTGAAACAGAGTTAGGAAATGCAAATAACAAACTTGATTCGGATAATAAAAATCTTTCGGCGCTCGAAAGTGCATTAAGTTCGTTAAATAATGCCGAAGATGAAGAATCGGTTGCAGAGCAGAAAGCAGCACTTCAAGAACAGATTAACACTCTTAAAAATGATACAATTCCTAATGATGAACAAGAACGTGAGCGTTTGGAACAGTTGTTAAACGGTGGTGGTGAGTCTGATGGACTTAAATCTCAGCTTGAAACAAAAGAACAAGAATTGAAAGAGTTGCAAGAAGCCCGTGATGATATTGAAGCGCAAATTGAGAAAAAAGGAAATGAAGCTACTAAACAGGCTCTAAAAGATTTTCAGGATGTCGAAAAGAAATTGGATGATTTGAATTCCAAGTTCCCTGATTTACAAAAAGCTTTATCAACCGCACAAACAGAGCTTACGGAAGTTAACGAATTGATTGCCGAGAAAGAAGCAGATAATACGGAAAAAGAAAATTCTTATTATGACGGCAATTTACCGTCAGAGCTTGTAAGTGCATTAGATTCAAAGCTTGGCAACGGGTTCTGTGCTAAGCTTGAAGAAGTTGCAAAAAATATTAACTGTGATGCGGTAGATTTACTTGGAATGATGCAGAGTGAATCGGGAGTTAATCCTAAATCCTATAATAAAAATGGCGGTGCTACAGGTTTAATTCAATTTATGCCGTCTACAGCCAGATCTTTGGGAACTTCTACCGAAGAACTTCTTAATATGAGTGCAATTGAACAATTGGATTATGTTGAAAAATACTATACCAATTGGACTGGCGGTTCAGGTCAAAGACTTGAAGCAGGTGATTTGTATACATTATGTTTCTTGCCGTCATTTTTGGACAGAGAAGTTTTATGTTCAAGCTCTGACAGCAAAACGTCAAAATATTACGGCCCTAATTCCGGCTTAGATTTGAATAAAGACGGGCAAATTACTAAGGATGAGCTATCTCAGCGTGTACAAAATAAATATCAGGAAGTTTTAAAGGAATACGGTTTGGCATAGTATATTTAATCTTTTAGTGCAGATTTAAAATTCCGTCTCTTAATTATTGTCCGCAAATAATCTTTAACAAATATTGTCTTTTATAACTTACGGTAATATCATATTACTAACAGGAAGGTATTATTATGAGTTATAAATGTTGTAAATATATTCATGGCGGTATCGCATTTAGGCATGATGCAGTTTCTTTGTGTAACAAGTTATGCGGTACAAAACGTTATGAAAAATTTAATATACCGTATACGGGAAATTTTTACGAAAAATTTATAGAGGTAAGAGAAGAAGCAATTGAGAATTGTAAAAAAGGTATACTTCCGCACGAAGGATGTTTGTCATGTCCTTATGTCGAGGATAAAGAGTGGGATGATGATACACGATTTCGTGAAATAGAGATAACTCACTGGGTTCACTGTAACTGTTCTTGCTGCTATTGTGCTATGCTTCCTGTTACTAAAGGCAAAAAAACTATATTTAAAATGAATTCACCTTATGTTGTTTTACTGCCGGTTATTAAAAGATTGTTAAAAGAAAATAGATTACATCCAAATGCATTTTTCTCTATTACCGGTGGTGAACTTACCATGTTAAAAGAATTCCCTGATATTATGAAATTATTATTAAAGCAACCTGGTACAAGCTACGGATTTTGTCTTCAAACAAACGGTATGAAATATGAAAAACTTCTTTCAAAAGCAATAGAAAAAGATAATAGAACAACTATTGTTATTTCTGTTGATGCAGGCAGTCCTGAACTATTTAAACTTATAAAAAAACGTGATACTTTTAAAGATGTCATAAATAATTTAAAACATTATTTAAAAGACGCAAAAAAATGCGGACGGGAAGATAAAATTGTTTCTAAATATATAATTGTGCCTAACGTTAATGATAAAAAAGAAGAAATTGATAAATGGATAAAAATCTGTAAAGATATAGGAATAAAAACACTTCAGCCTTCTATTGAATTTTGTTCTCAGGTGGTTAATCCCGGAACCTTTAAAGAAAGTCAAGGCGTGTTATATCATTATATGAAAAATCAAATTCAAGCTAACGGCTTTAAGATGATTACCTATGATTTCTTAGAAACTATAATTAACAATAAAAGCTTTGATATAACAATAAAAAATTAATCCTTATAAATAAATAGGAATTATGTAATGACGGAAGATAAGATATATGTTACTCAGCCTTTATTACCTGAATTAAAAGATTTAAACCGGTATATTCAGGAAATTTGGGGTTCAAAATGGCTTACCAATATGGGTAAAATGCATAATGAATTTGAACACAGATTAAAAGATGTTTTAAAGGTTAGTAATGTTTCGTTATTTAACAATGGTACAATAGCATTGTTGACTGCAATAAAAGCTCTGAATCTGCCTTACGGAAGTGAAGTTATTACAACTCCTTTTACTTTTGCGGCTACTCCTCACTGTATTACTTGGAATGGTTTAAAACCTGTTTTTTGTGATATAGAGCCTGATACTATGACTATTGATGCTAACAAAATTGAAAACTTAATTACTCCTAATACTTCTCTAATTTTGGGTGTTCATGTTTATGGTTTTCCTTGTGATGTTAAAAAGATAGATGAAATAGCTAAAAAATATAATCTAAAAGTAATATATGATGCGGCTCACGCATTTTCAACAGAAATTGACGGCGTTGGTATCGGTAATTTCGGGGATATTACAATGTTTTCTTTCCATGCTACCAAATTATTTAACTCTGTTGAAGGCGGATGTTTAACTTATAAAAATTTAGATTTGGTTAAAAAAATATATAATTTAAGAAATTTTGGAATTCAATCCGAAGAGTTGGTTGAAGATGTCGGTATAAATGGAAAAATGAACGAAATTCAAGCGGCTATCGGTTTGTTAAATCTTGATTTGTTTAGAAAAGAACAGGAAAAAAGGGAGCATATAAAATCATTTTATAATGCCAAATTATCTGAAATAAAAGGTATCAGGCTTCTTAAAATGCCGAATAATACTACTGATTCTTATCAATATTATCCTATTGTTATTGAAGATGATTACCCGATTTCCAGAGATAAACTATATGAAAAATTCAGAGATAAAAATATTATGGTAAGAAAATATTTTTACCCTGCCTGCACTGATTATGAATGTTATAAGCATGATTTAGCGGTTAAGCTTGCAGATTTAAAAACAGTTAATGCGTGTAAGCAAAAAGTTTTGTGTCTGCCTTTTTACGGCGCTCTGACAGATGAAAACTTAAATTCGATATGCAAGGTTATTTGTGATGTATAAATTATTTTCTAAAGAAATAAAAAATAAACGTATTTCATATAAATTTTTAGGAGTAAAACTTTCGATTCCTAATCCTGATTATGCAAGGTCTATGAAACTGGAATCTAAAAAGGCTATTGAAATTCAGGATTCATGGGATTTATCGGAGTTAAAAAACGCAAAAAAACTTATTCTGTTTTTAACTCCCGGTGATTTGAAAGTTAACGGCGGAGTTATGTCTTTTTTCTCGCTTTGCAAAGTTTCACGTGAATACAATCCTGATTCTTTGTGTATTATTTCTACTTATCCGTATGATAAATACATATATGCTTTAAATGATAATTTTTTAAATAATGAAAAAATTTACAGATTTTCTCAAATTGTCGATAATTGTAAAAATTTAGAATCTTTAATTCTGCATCTTCCCGAATATATATGCGGAGAGTTTTATAAGCGTTTGAGTAATAAAGACAGAATTTTCTTAAAATCCGTCAAGAATCTTCAAATAAATATATTAAATCAAAATATAGAATTGATGCCTGAGCCTGATAAGATAAAAGGTCTTTTCAAGCTTACCGATAATATTACTCAAACATTGGCGCACCGCAGATATGCCAATCAGGATGTATGTAATAAATGGCAGATTCCGTCACATTTATTTCTGGCTAAATGGGATATGTCTATGTATAAAAAAAGAACTTTTGCCGAAAAAGAAAAAATAATTGTTTTATCGCCTGATTATAATAAATATAAAAATGATATTGTTGCACTCATTAAGAATAACTTTCCGGATTGGGAAATTGTTACCGTAAACAATATGTCTTTTCACGCATATATGGATTTAATTTCAAGAGCATATTTTACTATTACTTTTGGTGAAGGTTTTGACGGATATTTTTCTCAGCCGTCTATTGTCGGCAGTGTTGGTATTGCCGTTTATAATGATAATTTTTTCCCCGATAAATCCTGGCTTCAATTTGATAATGTATTTGAATCTTATGAAGATTTAAAATCTAATATTGTTGATTTGATTAAAACCAATTCGCAAAGTGAAGAAAAATTTGTTAACTTATCTCAGGCATACAGAAAAAAATTAAATGAATTGTCTTGTTTTGATGATTATAAAGATAATATAAGACGTTTTTATTTAAAACAGTATGATTTTCTTCCTCATAAATCTGTTGGTAATTTAAGGTAAGTTTAAGGGGAATCGGATGAAAAAAATATTATTATTGGGCGGGTCGCATTTTCAGGTTCCGTCAGTTAAAAAGGCAAAAGAGATGGGGCTTTATACAATAACTTGTGATTATCTTCCTAATAATCCCGGACATAAATACGCTGATGAATATCATAATGTCAGTACAACGGATAAAGAAGCCGTACTTAAACTGGCAAAGGATTTAAAAATAGACGCTATAGTTTGTTACGCTTCTGACCCTGCGGCACCAACTTGTGCTTATGTTGCAGAAAAAATGGGATTACCGGGTCAGCCTTACGAATCTGTTGAAATACTTTCCAATAAGGATAAATTCAGAGATTTTCTTGCTAAAAATGGTTTTAATACGCCGAAAGCAAAAGGTTATTCTTCTATTGATGAAGCAAAAGCGGAATTTAATACTTTCAAAGCCCCTGTAATGGTTAAACCTATTGATTCCTCCGGTTCTAAAGGTGTAAGTAAAATTCATTGTATTGATGAACTTGATAATGCTGTTAACTATGCACTTTCATTTTCTCGTGCAAAAAAATTTATTATTGAGGAATACGTTGAAAAATACTCTTATCAGATTGCAGGTGACGGATTTAGCGTAGATGGTAAATTAGTTTTCAGATGTTTTGCAAATGAACATTTTAATACTAAATCAAATAATCCTTTTGTTCCTATCGGAGAAAGTTTTCCTTATATTATGCCTGAAAGAGTGCATAATAAAATTCATAATGAAACTCAACGTCTGCTTGATTTATTAAAAATGAAAACAGGTGCATATAATTTTGATGTTAGAATTGATAAAGATGAAAACGTCATCTTAATGGAATTGGGGCCGCGAAACGGCGGTAATTTAATTGCACAGGTTATTCAGTATGCTGCGGGAGTTGATATGGTGGAATATACTATAAAAGCTGCTCTTGGTA
>CANROV010000025.1 GCA_947632315.1 Candidatus Gastranaerophilales bacterium | reverse complement strand
AGCCGTTTTATCCCTTAAAAAATAATAAGTAATTATAATTGTAGAAATTATTCCTACTGCAAAATCAGATATTTTAAAATCACTTGAGTCTATCACCGCTCCTATTTCAAAACATCACATCTTTAAAGGAGCTACAATTAAAAACGGAATAAAAGAAACAGAAATCCACTCTTTATTCTCAGATAAACTATTTGCAGTAAGAGACAAAGACCAAACAGGAAAAAATCACTTTGCACTTATGAAAAAAGATAAAACAAAAAAATTATTGGAAAAAAATCTTTTACTTTTAGGATAATAAAAAATGCCTGCATTAAGCAGGCATTTTTTTATGTTTAATTTATATTTGAAAATACTCGGTAATATATATATAATCCCGCTAAAGTAAGTATAATTGCTATCAATATTATTATAATGCATTGTCCCAGAGCAAACATAAATAATAATGATATAGAAAAAATAATATTGCCTGATACAGCAGCTAACGCCATTATGCTCGCAAGAATTGGCGAAGCACAAGGACTGGCAGCCAAAGCAAAAAATATACCTACTAAAAACGGATATATAAATAATCCGCCCGACTTATTTTGAGGCATCTTTTTTACTATTGCGGGGAAATTTATTTCAATAAATCCAAGAAGATTTAACCCCAGAATTACCATTATTGAACCGAATAATAAAAACAATACAGGAGATGATACTCCTGTAAATGCTTTACCCGTTAGCGCACAAATAATTCCGATTATGCTTAATACGGCAGAAAGTCCGATAGAAAACGAAAGCATTTGTATAAATAATTTTTTGTTTCCAGCTTTGGAATACCCGCCGACATAACCGATTATTAATGGCAGTATACCTAAAGTGCAAGGCGATAATGAAGCTATTATTCCTGCAAGAAATGCAATTAACAGCATTAGAGGAATAAAAAGAGCATTCCCAGAACTGCTGTATCCTGCAAATAATTGAACAAGACTATCCATTAATAATTTCCTCTAGCTCAATTATTAATTCTTCCTTCGGAATAAATCCTTCTATTTTATTTCTTTGATTGTTGTTTTTATCCAAAAATATCATGGTCGGAACCAATGTTACATTATATTTTTTAATTTTTTCTTTTACATTTCTGTCTTTAGCAGTAGCATTAATTGATACTATATTTATCTTCGGCGAATATTCTCCTTCAATATCTTTAATAACCTCCTTCAGTCTTTTACAATCCATACACATAGTAGAAGTAAAAACCATTAAAGTCGGTTTTGAATTTTCAATTGCTACTGCCGTTTCAGCAGAATTCTTATTCATTAAAATATACACAAAAATTGGCAATACTAATATTAATATTATTGCAATAATGTTTTTCATATCTTATTCTCCTTTTAGAATAAACATTACACT
Source organism: Candidatus Gastranaerophilales bacterium (assembly GCA_947632315.1). Classification (GTDB taxonomy): domain Bacteria; phylum Cyanobacteriota; class Vampirovibrionia; order Gastranaerophilales; family Gastranaerophilaceae; genus Avigastranaerophilus. The sequence goes on along the minus strand of CANROV010000025.1, from coordinate 16,041 downwards.
AATTTAGTATAAACCATATTCTCTATTTAGGTATATTTTTAAAATAAATCTTCAGGTAAATATATTTCACACTCCGCTAACTTATATCTGATTTCTTCATAAGAATAAGCATTACGGGTAATGTTTTGGTACTCCCTGACAATATTTATAATATCATCAACAGAAAGTCTTATAGTATTGCGTCCCGATAAATTTTCGATAATTTTTGCCATATTTTTACCTCCAAAAAAATTATCGAATAATTTATAAATAACTTTAAATAATTACTCCTTTCGGCTTAATTATTATTTTTCAGATTATATCCGACTGTCTAATTTTATGAAAAATATTTAAATGATAGAAAATATTCATCAGAAAGAGCAAAAAGGAGAAGTAATGAATAACACTATTATCAAAGCCCCATGCGTTAGTTTATCAAAAATGGAATCACTTTTTATTGAAATGACGGCACAAAACTGTAATTTGAGATGCAGACACTGTTATATCGATTTTAAAGACAAAAAAATTAAAGATTTCATTCCGCTTGAAAAAGTTAAACAAAATCTAAACTTAATTGATTGCAAAAATTTACAATATATACACTTAACAGGCGCAGAACCCATGCTTCACCCTGACTTTAATCATATTTTAAGATTATGTCTGAAATATTCTTCAATTATAATCCACACTAATGCATTAAATATTAATGACAAAAAAGCAAGATTTTTAAGAAAAGTTGAAGAAGAAAATAATCTTAATCATGAAATCATTTTTATGATTAGTATTGACCACTATATAGAAAAAGAAAATGATTTAATCCGAGGACGAGGCTCTTTCAGAAAAGCCGTTCACGCAATTCAAAGTTTATCAAAATATGAATTTAATCCGATATTATCAATAGTTAACCACTTTAACATGAATGAAACAGAATTAAAAAATCATTTTAAAGAACTTTGTGATTCATTGAATTTTGAAACAACAGATTTAAATTTTAAAATTATTCCTCTGCTTGATAAAAATATATCTATGGAAATACCTGAATATATAAATAGTGATATATTAAATATAGAATGTGTAAATAGCCGAACATTAACCATTAACGGAGTATTCTCATGCCCGTTATTATCAAGCGATAACAGAGGTAAATGCGGAAGCGACTTTTCTGACTTCTCAAAGAAGAGTTACCTTGAAACATCTTACTGCGGACAGTGTCTCAGCCATAATAATTATCTTTTCTCTTTAAAAATATAATTGTAACGAAATCGTTACAAAAAATAAAAAAAATAGCATGAATTAATAAAAAATATTTTTCATGTATATAAGAAGAATATAACAATAAGAGAAACAATAAGAGAGAAAAATCATGGGCTACGCATTATTCGCTCAAAGGAAAAGAGTTCTTGATGCTCAACTGAACAGCGTCGAGCTCCAACAGACACAAAGGTCAAATGAACAATATAAACTGGCGACTAGTGAACTTGGTTTAAATCAGCAGATGTCAAGTTTAACGGCAGCACAATCAGGAGAGCTATCGGCATTATATGAAGATTTGGCACAAACAACCGACTCAAACAGAAGAGCTCAAATAAACGCAGAGATTCAGGCAAAAAATGAGGCATTTGAACAAGAAATAGATGATATAAACCGAGATATATATGAAGTTTCAATTAAAGAAACAGCCATTGAAATGGAAGTTAAACGACTTGACACAATGGTAACTACACTTCAAGACCAATTAAAAGCTGTAGAAGACGCAGAGGGTCAGGCAATAGACAGAGCTACCCCGAAATTCAAAGGTGTCGGATAAAAAAAGAGAAAACAAAAATGTTTTCTCTTTTTTTTATTTCTGCTGATAAAATTTTTATGTATGATATAATTTTATTAATCGGTAGTGAGAATGAGTAATATTTATATAAAACAAATTAAAAAATTTATAATAATATGTCTGTGCGTTATTGCAATAAGCACAACCTGCTTTGCAGAAGATAATAATACAAGTGTTAATATTTCCGATGATTCAAAAATAACAAAAATTGAATTTGAAGGAAATCACCTGATTAATGATTCTGATATTGTAAAAGTTATGAACATGCAAATAGGTGATAAGTACAGCAAAGAAATGGTTCAGCAAAATTTAAAGGCTATTTATAAAACCGGATATTTTTCCGAAAAAATGAAAGCTATACCAATACCTACAGCACCTGATTCATTAACTTTAAGAATATATTTAGAAGAAAATATCCCCATAACAGGATTTTCCGTTACGGGAAATACAGTAGTTTCTACAGGTGAAATTTTAAATATATTAAACAGTTTGGAAGGACTTCCCCAAAATCTTACAACACTTGGTGATGCAATTTCTAAAGTAGAAGATTTATATGCGTCAAAAGGTTATGTATTAGCCAGAGTATCCGATATGAAAGATGACCCTGACGGATGTGTCAATATTAATATTGAAGAAGGGATTATTAATTCTATTTCGTTTGAAGGAAATAAAAAGACAAAAGATTTTGTTATTGAACGAAATATCTTATCTACCCCCGGAAGCGTATATAATGAAAATACATTAAAAGAAGATTTGATGAGATTGTATTCAACTCAAGCATTCAAAGAAGTAAATCGTTCAATTGAAAAGACAGCAGACAGCTCTAACCTGTATGACGTTACAATAATACTTGAAGAACAAAGAACAGGTACCATATCACTTGGCGGTGGTTTGGATACTGCAACGGGATTATTCGGTCAAGCAGGATTTGTTGAAAATAACTTTATGGGGAATGGCCAAAGAGTCGGTATTAACTTTATGGCAGGTACCGGAGTTATTATGTCAGACAGTTCAACTCTTGATCACGCAAATTTACAGGCTGAAATAAGTTTCTTTGAACCAAGGTTAAAAGGAACGGATAATTCATTATTAGTAAAAGCGTTTGGTCGTGATTTCGGAAGCTATCAGGTTCCTCTTGCCATTGAAAAAAGATACGGAATGGAAGCTGTTATTTCAAGGCCGTTTAAAACTTACAAAAACTTAATGGGTTCATTTAAGCTCGGCGGAGAGTATGTAAAAGTTAAAGAGGGTGATGCAAATAAAATTGCATCTTTATACCGCCAGCATAATATACCTATTTCTGAACGTTCTAAACAATTACAAGGCGGTACTTTTATAACATTAGGCCCAAGCCTTGTTTATGATACCAGAGATAACATGCTAAATCCGAGAAACGGCGTTCTTGCAACGTTAAGATTTAACGAAAATATAAATATGACCGATTTGGATTACACGCATGGTACACTAACCGCAGGGATAAAGAAATATTTCCCAGTCATGAAAAAATCATCATTTTCATTGTTAGCAAGAGCAGGAGGCAGAATACATGGCGATATGCCTGAAGTTATGGCATATAGTTTAGGCGGCCCGTATACTGTCAGAGGTTTCAGAATGAGTACCATTGGTACCGGCGAAGGCTACATGATGGGCAGTGCTGAATTAACTACTCCATTTTTCTTCCTGGACAGAATAGACAAAGCACAATATCTTGATAATATTAAGTTAACTTTATTTGTAGATGCAGGTCAATTATTTAACGGTTCAATAACAAACAAATTGTACAACAGACCTGAATACGGTATTGCGGCAGGTGTCGGAATTAAATTGTTTATACCCGGTGTAGGACCTTTATCTATTGATTATGGTATACCTTTTACAAATGTAGGCTCAGGAAACAGAAGAGGTGCATTCTCATTTGGAGTCGGAGATGTATTCTAATCAACTTAAACATATTTGTAATAATATTGATGATACTGAATTACTAGCCCAAAAATTTGCTGATGCCGTTAAAAATACAGGTTGTTTTGTCTGTCTCTTCGGTGATGTCGGTGCCGGAAAAACTGCTTTTTCAAAATTTATTTGTAAACATCTCAATGTAAAAGAAAAAGTCACCAGTCCCAGCTTTGTCATTTTAAATGAATATAAATCCGGAGATATTCCCGTTTACCACTTCGATTTATACAGGCTTGAAAATGAAGGCATTAATACTATAATAAATGAACTTGATGAATATAGTGAAGGGAAAATACTAACTCTTGTTGAGTGGGCTGAATTTTCTCAAAATAACATTCCTTTTGACAGAATTGATATTAATATTAATTATATTGATGAAAATAAAAGAGAATTTATATTTAATGCCGAAGGCACAAAAAGTACTGACATATTAAATAGGCTAAAAATATGAAAATATTGGTTTTTGATACTTGTTTTAATAAATCGTATATTGTTTTAAGTGAAAATGATAAAATATTAACTTCCAAAATTATTGAAAGTACGGAACAAAATTATCATAGTGCTTATATTATTCCAACGATAAAAGAAATTTTAAAAGAAAATAAAATTCTGATAAAAGATATCAATGCAATAGGAATTAACATAGGTCCCGGAAGCTTTACCGGAATAAGAGCCGGTATAACTATTGCAAGAGTTCTGGCTCAACAATTCAATATTAAGTTAATCGGGATTGAGTCTTTGAAAATACTTTCTTTTCTTAATAATTCCGAAAAAGAATACTCGCTTGTCTTAACCGACGCAAGAAAAAATAAAGTTTATACCGCACTTTACAAAAAATCGGGAGAAACTGTTTTTTGTCCTAAATTAGAGGATAAAGAAAATATTTTTACCTACATTAATGAACATACGCAAATTATTACAGATAAAAGTATTAATGAATATTTAAAATCAAACAATATTAAATCGATAAATTATGAAGAAAATGATTCTGATTTTGGTTTGTATTTATCAAAACTGGTTTATAACGAACTGACAAATAATACAAAAAATGATTTTCATTGGGCTAAAGTAAAACCTTTATATATACAACAGCCCTCTATTACTAAACCTAAGGAATTAAATAATGTATAGTTTTAATTTATCCGGATGTCTTATACCATTTTTAATTCTGTTAATTATTTTTTTCATAATAAAAGAATTATGGTGGTTTATTATAGGCATTGTTTTAATTTGTATAGCAATTTATTACGGCAATTTAATATATCAATATATAATCAATAAAGATAAAGAAAAGAAAATAAATTATACCCCCGAAATGGGAGAAGTTTATAAAATTTGTCCGTTTTGTAATGCAAAAGTAAAAGTAACAGACATGACTTGCCCTGTGTGCGGGCATGCTTTAAATTAAATATATAAAAAAATTTATAATAAAAAGCCGCCTGATATTTATCAGGCGGCTTTTTATATCAAAATCAACTATTTTACAGCATCTTTGAATTTTTTACCGGCTGAGAAAGCAGGAACTGTTTTAGCAGCAATTTTAATTGCAGCACCGGTTTGCGGATTACGACCTGTTCTAGCTTTTCTTTTACGAGCTTCAAAAGTACCAAATCCAACTAAAGTAACTTTCTTACCTTTAGCAACTGTTTTTTGTACTGTATCAATTGTAGCACTTAAAACATCTGCTGCAGCTTTTTGTGAAACTTTTGCTTTTTTAGCAACTTCTTTTACTAATTCTTCTTTGTTCATGAGAACCTCCTCTTGTATTACAAGAATTATTATACTTATATTTCAAGTTTTGGCAATAGTTTTAATAAAAAAATTTTATTTTTTTTGTTATTGGATAGTAAAAATAAAAATTTCACCCGGCTTCAACATTAAGCCTGCACTGGTTTTGATAATGTTTTTATTTTCTATATCTTTAATAAAAGTTATTTTAGCATTTTTCTTTAAATCTTTAATTTTTATTTTTACATTTTCACTGGCTGCTAAATTTCTATTTATTATTACAATAACTGATTTCTTATTAAATTTTCGTTGAAAAGCATATATATGAGGGTTATCGGAGTTTAAAACAATAAATTTGCCTTTTGTAATCTGTTCATTAAACTTTTGTCTCAAGTTCATGGCAAGTTTATGCTCTTCAATGAGTTTATTGCTATCACCGCCTGGTTTTCTTGAATAATTAAAAATATCTATTTGTCCTTGATGTACATAATAATACTCATCATCCGTATATGTTTCATTTGCTTTTTTATTGGAATAATTATAAATGTAGTCATCAGCCTGAAGGAAACCATCTACATAATACGGATTTAGAGGAAGCGTAGCATTTAGCCAAACAATTATTTTAGAATAATTTTCACCGCCCGTTATTAAAGGACTTACAATGTCATGCGTTTCAAAACTTCCGATTACTGACTTTTTACTTTGATATTTTTTTAATATTTTTTGACGTTCCGTAATTGATCTTGTCAGTTTATCCATTGTATCCCAATTTTTTAACTCAAAATAATCACCATAATATCCGTCAAACCCTGCCTCAAGGAGTTTTTTATAATCAGTAAAATATGCTTTATCAGAGGCAGGCTTAGTCCAGCTTTCAGAAGCCTCTGCAAGGAATAAAAATCCTTCTTTTTTACTTCGTGCATAATTAATAAGTTCTTTCCAAAAAATGTACGGTTTTATTGTTGCTACATCGGCTCTTATTCCATCCGCCCCGATTGAAATCATATAATTTACAAAAATTTTATGTAATATAAATATATCTGATTTAAACAATGTCTCATTATCAGGGATATTAAATAATCTTACATCTAACCAGTCAGCGGGAGTATATGGAGTTCCTTCCTTATCCGATACAAATAAATCAGGTCTGTTTATGAATAAATCATAGGCACCGCAGCTAGGCATGTCAACGATAACTCTTATATTTCTTTTATGACATTCATCAATAAATTTTTTTGCCTGCTCCTTTGGAGATAAAAAACTTTCTGAATCAACTAACTGAGTATTAATTGCGGCAAATTCGGACATCGCATATAATGACCCTGCCGTTCCCAGAGCTTTTACCTTCCCTACCGGTGTTATCGGAAGTAAATGGATAGTATTTATTCCAAGTGACTTTAATTCATCAAGCCTATCTATAGCATTAATAAAATTCCCTGATGTTTCTCCCAAATTAAAATCTATTATACCATTACCGTTTTTATCATCAGCATTAAACGTTCTTATATTTAATGCATATATAACAGAATTATTATTTACAAATAATTCTTCTAAATCTGTCTTATTATTCTCATCACAATAACCGAAGTTTCTTATTACAAGAGAAAAAATTAACAAAAACACTATTTTTTTTAAACGCATATATATCCCTCAAATTAGTAAAAGTATAACATAATATTTTTTTCAATGACATGAATTTTTTTTGTCTTATAATCATAATATATATGATAAAAGAGGCGTTTATGAAAGAAAAATTAGAACTAATATTAAAAAATGCTACCGATGAAATTAATAATGCAGATAATCTGCAGACTCTGGAAGATGTTAAGGTTAAATATCTCAGCAGAAAAGGCGAACTAAATTCCATAAAAAAGAATTTAAAAGATTTATCTGATGAAGACAAAAGAATAGTCGGTTCATTTGCTAATACGGTTTCTGATAAACTTTTTGAACTTATTTCCCAAAAAAATGATATTTTATACAAAAAAGAATTAGATAAAAAATTAAATGAAGAAAAAATAGATATAACACTGCCGTCTGACTTTAGACCTCACGGAAAAATTCATCCTTTAACCAAAACAATAAATGAAATAACAGAAATATTTCAAGGTTTAGGTTTTTCTGTCATGCCTAAAGAATACAGTCCTGAAGTAGAAACCGAATATATCAATTTTGATATGCTGAATTTCCCGCCAAACCACCCTGCGAAAGATATGCAAGATACTTTTTATACAAAGGTAGCACCTAATGTTATATTAAGGAGTCAAACATCAGGCGCCCAAATCAGACAAATGCTTAATCAAAAGCCTCATGTCAGAGTTATTTCTCCGGGACGTGTTTACAGATGTGAATCCGTCAGTGCAAGAAAAAATAATCTTTTCCATCAAATAGAAGGTTTAATGGTGGATAAAGACATTACTTTTGCAGATTTAAAAGGAATATTAAATGAATTCGTAAGAATATATTTCGGCTCATCCCGCCCAACAAGATTTAGAGCAAGCTATTTCCCGTTCACAGAGCCAAGTGCAGAAGTTGATGTACAATGTATTATGTGCGGAGGAAAAGGCTGCAGAACTTGTTCCGGAACGGGCTGGTTAGAAGTACTCGGCGCAGGCATGGTTCATTATAATGTTCTAAAAAATGTCGGAATTGACCCTGAAGTATACTCAGGATTCGCTTTTGGCATGGGCGTTGAAAGACTTACAATGCTTAAATATGCAATAAATGATATAAGATTATTCTTTAATAATGATACAAGATTTTTAAACCAATTTTAAGATTAAAATATGCTTGCAAAAAGAATCATACCTTGTTTAGATGTAAAAGACGGACAGACGGTAAAAGGCGTCAATTTTGAGAACCTTCGTTTTGCAGGTGATGCCGTCGGGCTTGCAAAAAAATATTCCGATGAAGGTGCTGATGAGCTTGTTTTTTTAGACATTACCGCAACTAATGAAGCTAGAAAAACCACAATAGAGATGGTTAAAAAGGTTGCGAATGAAGTTTTTATTCCGTTTACCGTTGGCGGAGGGATTAAATCAGTTGAGGATATAAAAACAATTTTAAATAATGGTGCAGATAAAGCAGCAATTAATTCAGCCGCTGTTAAAAATCCTGATTTAATAAACCAAGCTTCACGATATTTCGGCTCTCAGTGTATTGTTGTTGCCGTTGATGCAAAAAGAGTGAATAATGATTTTTACGTTCATATTAATGCAGGAAAAGTTAATACAGGAATAAAATTGTATAATTGGCTAATTGAAGCTGAAAAACGAGGCGCCGGCGAAATTCTGCTTACATCTATGGATAAGGACGGAACTCAAAACGGGTTTGATACAGAAATGACAAAACTTGCTTCCGTCAATCTAAATATACCCGTAATTGCTTCAGGCGGAGCAGGTAATAATATTAATCACTTCATAGAAATCTTTAAAGAAGGACATGCTGATGCCGCTCTTGCTGCTTCTATTTTCCATTTTAATACACTCCCTATTATGAATCTTAAACAAGAACTTTTAAAAAACAATATTGAGGTAAGAATTTAATGGACAGCGTTTTATTTGACCCGGGAATTGGTGAATTGGTTATCGATTTTAATGAATATATTAATAAAATATATTCACAATTAATGTCTTTACGTTCAATAAATCAAAAAAGAACAAAGTTTAGGTTTTATGCAAATTCCATTGAAAAAGCAATAAAAAATAATATTGCATTCTATTTAGGATGTCTTTTATGGGCTTTGTATTTATCTAAAGAATATGAAAATAATCCAAAATATGTTTCGGGGAATATATTTTTTTCAATGAGTGAATCTGAAAAACAAAACTACGATTACAAAATTCAAGTTAACTTTTTGGAAAATTATTTCGATTCTTTTGAACGTGATTACCTTTACTATTCAGGTAAAAAATATACCATTCCCGAACAATGGAAAAAAATTCTTCAATTATATTCTCAGTTTTTAGATTTAAATGAAGGTTTTGTAAATCTTGAAAAAACTTCGGATATTAAACTGCCTGAAATGTTAAAAAATATAAATATTAATTTTAATATTGAAAATTTAATAAATAAAGTAATAACTGAAAAAGACCTAAATTTAATATTAAGTATTGAAAACTTGAATATGTAATATTGATATACTTTTATTTTTTATATATCCTGTTAATAGGTAATTAATTGTAATTGGAATATGGAAGACAGTATAAATTTACCATTTGAACAGTTAGCACAAAGATGTGAAGTAATAAATCCTAAAAGTCCTAAATCAGCCATTGATAAAATTATCGGGTTGAGTTCCGAATATCCTAATGAATATCTTGTTTTGATATATAATTATTTTTTTGAAGTTTCTAATAATTATGAAGTGTTAATTTTTCTATTAAATAAAATTAATAAATTCAAAGATAAATCCAGCATTCCTATATTAATTGATTCTTTGCTTATGAAAGACAAATTCACAAATCGAATAAAGGATAGTGAAAATATTACAAGAATAAGAGTAAACATAACGAAAGCATTAGCAAATACAAAAGATTCAGGAGCGGTATATCCTTTATTATATTGTTTAAACAGTAAAGAAGAAAATTATAAAGTAAAATTATCTTGTGCGGAAGCTTTAGGCAAAATTGGCGACCGATATGCCGTTCTTCCGCTGATGAATATAGTTGAAGATGAATCCGAACATTCCGTTTATGTAAAAGAATCTGCCGTTTCCGCACTTGGTATGATTGGCGATGAAAAAGCTATCGATTCTTTAGTGTCTATATTAGAAAGTAAAAAAGGATTTTTGGATAAATTTACTTTTTTAAAAGAAAGAGCGCTTGAAGCTTTAAATAAACTCAATTTCAGAGGAGAAAGAGTATTTAATGCTTTAGTTAAATCATTAAGAGATGAATCACCGCAGGTTAGAATTAATGCTATAGAAGTTTTAATGAACTCTGATGACGAACGTGCCGTAGGATTAATTAAAGTTATGCTTAATGATAATAATAAAGAAGTTGTTCAAAATGCCGTTATTGCTCTTTTTAATTTACTCGGCGATAATATTCTTACGGAAATAATTAATACAGAGTCATACTCTGATAATACAAAAACAGAAGCACTTAAACTCCAAGATGAAATTAAAGCGGGAGAATATGACGAGGAAAACAATAACAATGAATAAATCAATTATTCTTTTATCAGGAGGTTTAGATTCAGTAGTCAGCCTTGCTCTTTGCAAAGAAAAATATAATATTGAACTTGCTCTTACATTTAATTACGGACAAAAATCTTTTGAATCAGAATATATTGCTTCAAAAAAAATTTCCGAATATTTTTCGTTGACTCATAAAGTAATTCAACTCGATTGGCTTAAAGAAATATCAAATTCTTCTTTAACGGCAAAAGGAAACATTCCTTCTTTAACAATAGAAGAATTAAATAATAAATTATTAACAAAAGAAACGGCAAAATCAGTATGGGTGCCGAATCGAAATGCATTATTTATTAATATAGCCGCTTCTTTTGCCGATGCTCTTAATTATTCACATATTATTTTAGGTGCAAATAAAGAAGAAGGTCAGACGTTTAAAGATAATTCAAAAAATTTTATACTTGCCGTTAATGAATCTTTGAAAAATTCAACAAATAATAACGTTCAAGTCATATCACCTTTAATAGATTCAACAAAAGAAGATATAGTAAAATATGGTATTGATTTTAATATACCTTTTAATATGATATACAGTTGTTATAAAAACAATAAAAGACATTGTGGAGAATGTGAATCTTGCATAAGACTCAAACGTGCATTACAATTAAATAACAGAGAAGATATAATTTCCGAATTATTTTGATGGAGAAAGAATGAAAACATTATTAATAAATGATGAAATAAAATATACCGGAACTCAATTGAGTCCGCACTGGATATATAAAAATTTTCATATACAAGGTAATTGTATAGTTGCTTTTATTGGTGAGTGTGAAGTTAATTTATCCCATATGGTAGATATTGAAGATGTTATCAACAATGAACCTATATACAGTCAAAAAATGCTTAACTTTATTGAAGAAAATTTTAATGCTTCGCTTGAACAAATGGTTTATAAACAAAGACTCCTTGTTACAATAACCAAAGAGGTAATAGAAAAATATTCTCCGACTGTTAAAATAATGAGAAGCGGAGACGATTTATATATTAATAATAAAAAACTATCCGTTTCCATAGCAACGAAATCAATTACATCATCATTAATCCATTTTGGTTTAAATATAATATCAGACGGCGCCCCAATTAAAGCGGCAGATTTAATTAACGATGCAAAAATTAATGATATAAAAGAATTTGCTCAAAAAATTCTTGAATTATATAAAGAGGAAACAGAAGATATTTCTTTAGCAGCTTGTAAAGTCAGAGGAGTTTTAGAATGACTCGTATGGATAATATGCCCGTTAAACGAAAAAAACGAAAAAAAAATAACGGATTTAAATATCTGTTATTATTCATTTTTGTTTTTGTTGTTACATTATTTTCTTTGTCGTATTTAGTTAAATTATATTCACCCGATATTGATGTTACTATAGGCGAAGATGAATCTTTAACACTTAATGAAGAAGATATGGATATAGAAATAAAGCCTGTCGATGAACGATTAAAATGGATTCAGCTTGAAGATGAAATGCAAAATTCCGTAAGGACTCCTGTTTCCGAATTAGATACTGACAGAAAAAAAGATTCTGAACTTAAGAACTCACAAGAGAATAAAGAAACTTCAAAAACAAAAGAAGCTCCTATACCTTCTGCGGAAGATTTAAAGAAAGCTAAAATTGATTTCAAGGTCAGATATGATGAAAATAAATCTGCTTTAGTAGCTAATAACAGCTCCAATCAACAAGCAATTAACAGTGATACGGTAACAAAAATATATATAGGAAGTTATTCTACAATTGAAGAAGCTATGCTTATTCAACAAAAAGTTTCCAAAGATATTTCAGATATTACCCCTTTTATTAAATCTGTTAACGGTAAATATATCATACAACTTGGTTCTTTTTCCGATAAAGATAAAGCAAATGCACTAAAAGCAAAAGTAAGTGCAAAAGGATATAATGCCAAAGCGGCAGAAGAAAAGAAATAGTGTTATAAATATAATAATAATAAAAAATGCGGTTTTTTTGACCGCATTTTTGAGTTAATAAGTGAAGGTTTAAATGTCTTTTTTTTAGCCCACCCCTGCAAATTTCGGTGTTGCATTTTTGATGGCTTGTGCTTCTGCATTTTGAACAGCTTCGAGGTCTGCTTGAACAACTGATATTTGAGTTTCAATTCTCTTTTGTTCAGCCTCTAATTGTGCTTCTTGAACTGCTAACTTTTTAGAAATCTGTTCCGCATACTTTTCACTGCCTTTTGTATTAAGTGCTTGTTCCAGAGCTAACATAGTTCCATCATCATAATTTTTATCTTGAGCCATTCCAAGTAAATCTTGTTTAGCTGTCATAAATTCTTCATCAGAATTGCAATAAGCTTCAGCACCCTGCATAAATTGTACATAATTTCCATAATTGGATGCATCACCTGTTATCTCTTCCAATGTTACTTCTCCGTCAGAAATATTTGCAGAATAAGTCATTAAATCGTATCTCTGCTGGTTTATTTCATCTAACCTCATTTGAAGCTGCGACAATAACGCCGTATAATAAATCTTACGATTCGCAAATAATGCATACCCCATAACTAACCTACCTTTTACCTTTTATTAACCCACACTTATATAAAAACTTTTTATTTTTATAAATTGCTTAAATCGACTTATTTTTATATTTTAGGAGGCCGAATTCCCTCAAAACGAATAATCACAACACTTTTCGTCATTATTCATTAATTTTTATATATACTTATTAGTTTATATATATTTTTTTTTTATATAAATATTAAATACAACATAAATAAAATTTTGTTGTTTTTGTACTTTACATTTCGTTACAATTGTAAAATTATATGCCTTGAGTTTTACGTTTATATAATAAATACCCCGTAACGCCAAGGATTAAATCGGGTAAAAATGCCGCAGTAAAAGCATTAATAGTATGATTATACCCTAATGATATTGAAAATGCTCTTATTAAATAGAAACAAAAAATAATTGCAATACTAAATAACAGACCTCTGTTATGCCTTACTCTGGGAGGCGTGATAGCAAGCGGGATTCCTAAAAGTACAAATATAACAGTCATTATCGGAAATGATAATTTTTCCCAAAAATGAACTTGGTATTTAATCAATACTTTTTTTGATATATGTTTCTTCCTTGCCAATATGTAAGGTAATAATTCCGAGATAGTCAAATCAGAACCGTCATTTTTTTTATCTAATTGTCTTTGAATATCACTTCCGAAATCAACAATGGTTTTTTCAATCCAAGAAGTATTTAAAGTTTTACCTGCCTTAGAAATAGTATAAACGGAAGCATTATTAAACTGCCAGCCTTCAAGGACAGATGTTCCGGTTTTAGATTGAAGAATTTGTACTTTGTCATTATCCGATAAGTCCAAAATAGAAACGTTAGCAAATTGCTTATCCTCGCACTTTTCGACATAAAACAAACGCTTCAAATAGTTACCTTCTTTCAATTCTTTCATTGAAAAATTGCGTTTTCCCTCCGGAATATTTCTCTGAACCAGTGCATATAAAGCTAATGTTTTTGATTGAGAACTTGTTAAAGGTACTATTGTTTCATTTATTATAAAAGTTATTAATGACATTACCAGCGCAAAAAAGAATATCGGCTTAGATATTCTTTTTAAACTTATTGCACAAGCTTTCATAACCGTTATTTCCGATTGCAAACATAATTTATTTACGGTCATTACTGTTGAAAATAATACGCTCATCGGAATTGTCATTACAATTACGGCAGGAAGATTCAATATTATAATCATAAAAGCGATATTTAACGGCATTCCGTATTCTGATATTTGCTTTATTAATGAGATAAAAGTATCTGAAGCAAATATAATTGAAGTAAAAACTATTACCCCTAATATAAATACTTCTATAAGCTGTTTTAAAATATATTTATCTAATATTGTAAATTTTTTCGTTATTTCCATAATATAATTTTAATCCAAAAATAATTTAATTATCTAATTTTTCCCAATCATTTGAGAATTTATCAAGCACTTCATTTATAGGCGCATTATTTATTAATATTTGCTGAACATAATTTGCAGATAAAGTATTTAATTCTTTTTTATTTTTTTTGTTTTTTAAAGGAGGCTGAATAAATTTAAGCTGATTTGCACTTATGATTCTTGCAGTTGATTGTAAATCGTTATTAATCGGTTTTGTAAAATATTCATCATTTAGGGTCTCTTTATTTACGGGAAGTATGGGGGTCATTTTGGCAAATTCAAGCTGATTTGTCTTATTTGTAAAATAAAGGGCAAAATCAAGGGCAGAATCAGGGTGTTTTGACTTTTTAGGAATTACAAAATTCATCAAAGAATAATCATAAAGCCCTGTATCACCTGTTAACTGAGGTAGAACTTTTGTGTGTTTATAGACCTCAGGTGCATTTTCTTTTATCATATTTATAAAGTTTGCACCTGTTACAAGATATTCCAATTGCCCCGACATATATTTTTCAAGCGCATCTCTATGGTTTTGAGTTACACTTTCTTTCGGTATTAAATTTGTATCATAAATGGTTTTAAACTTTGAAAACAGCTGTACACTTTTTTCAGAATTAATCGTTTTTGGTGAATTTATATTGTATTTATTTAATATTTTTAAAAGAGTATCATTTTCAGCAAAATTTATCATGGTTAAATAAGCCCCGTCAGGAGCTGATAATTTAAACAGGTCATCATAAGTTTTAGGCTCATTATTTGTTAACAGAGAATTATACAAAGTAACTGCAGAGGTTGCATAAAAAGGTATTCCGAAATATTTTTCATTATATTTTAAAGTTTCCGTTAAAGAGGGTAAAAATTGACTTAAATTCTCTTTATCAAATGTATATAAAGCATTTTTTTGTGCTAAAAGGAATGAGAAATCAGGTGTTAAGTTAACAAGGTCAGGCGGGTTATCCGTTAATATTGAGGCAAGAGTCCTTTTTTCCCCTTCTGAATACGGTATATCTATCCATTTTATTTTTACGTTATTATGTGATGTTTCGTATTCATTTATTATATTATTTATGTATTTATCAAATGTTCCTAATTGAAGAGTCCAAAATGTAATTGTTATACTTTGTGAATTTTGCTTATTTGAATGCAGTGTAATTGGCAGAATAATAATTATTATCAGTATGGTTAAAATTATTTTAGTAATGCTATTCATTGATACACTCCGATTAATATTTATTATAATATAAATTATCGGTTAATGTATTTATTTAATTCCGTAGTAAAATATAATTAAAATGAGGTTAAAGGAGATATATCATGATTAGTGAAAAATTAGAAAAAGCAATCAACAACCAGATTAATGCTGAATTTTATTCAGAGTATTTTTATCTTTCAATGTATGCATATTTTGAAAGAATGAATTTACAAGGATTTAAAAATTG
>CANROV010000024.1 GCA_947632315.1 Candidatus Gastranaerophilales bacterium | reverse complement strand
CAGCGCACCTTCACAAGCTGCTAACGACCTTGATACTTCATAAGAAAAATCGACATGTCCCGGGGTATCTATTAAATTTAATTCATACTCCTTGCCGTTTTTTGCTTTATAATTCATTCTGGCAGCATTTAACTTGATTGTTATGCCCCGCTCACGTTCTATATCCATGGTATCTAAAAGCTGATCCTGCATATCTCTTTCAGCTATTGTACCTGTCTTTTCAAGCAGTCTGTCCGCTAAAGTCGATTTCCCGTGATCTATATGTGCTATGATACAAAAATTTCTTACATTCTCTATGTACTTCATATTCTTAGTTTATTACAGAAATTCTGCTTTGCAAATATGTTTTTGGATTACATTAAAATGTAACGAAATTTTAATAATTCCGTTAAATTGTATAAATATTTCTAATAGAAATGTTATACTGTTAGTATAGACCGAATCGAAATATTTTGAAAAGCGGGAAAGGAATTGTAAAATGGAGTTTGGTGTAAATTTGAATAAAGAAAAACTGGGTAAATTATTTGACAATATATCTGAGTCTCTTCAGCGCAAAATTTCAGAAAAAAAATATTTAATTGAATTAACAAATGACAGAATAAATGATTATAATTCTAAATTAATAGCTTTGTCGCTGGATAATAATGTAACATATCTTCCGAGAAAAAATGAATCATACAATTTAAGAGACGGACTGCATTTACCGCCTAATTCTACGGATTTAACAAAGATAAATGTAAATACAACAAACAATATGGCAATAGAGGCTCCGTTGTCGAGCGCAGAATATAAGCCTATGATAAATAATAAGTATAATCAAACGCTGATGAATGAAATGGAATATCAAAGACGAATGCAGGAAAGAGCTGATATATTATACGGAAATAATGTACAATATTATATGAAATATCCGAAACAAACGTATATTCAAGAGTCAGTACCTGAAGTTGAAGTATTAAACAGCGGTTTATATATGGAAGGATTAATAGGCGAAAGACCTATAGGTCATTATTCACAATGGGAGAAGTAAATTTATTTTAAAGTTATTTTTTTATTGTCAATTTCAAACCTAAAATATTAATTATTCTTCTTTTTTTATCGGTAACATATTTACCTATTAAAAAGTTAAAAGTTTTTGAATTTAAAGTTTCAAGTATATAGCTTTGCCTGTTAAGAATTTTTATATTTTTAGTTTTAATTTGATAAAGAAGCCAAACATTAAAAAATCTTTCCGCCAAAAAAGCCGGGCCTCTTACGGTGTGATATTCATTATATACGGTTAAATCTATTTCTTTTTCCAATTTAAAAAGAATATCAAATATCCATTTGCACCAATCATCAAATAATTCTGTTTTCATAACAAAATTCAGACATAGATATAATTTATTGCCCGATAAAAAATCATTCATAAAAGGTTCATATTCGGGATAATCGTGTTTTATGATTTCTTGAGCTTTATTAATAAAATTTTTAGGATGTGAATTAATGAATTGCGAATATGTACTCATTTTTGTTATTGATATTGAGGGAAGAACTATATCATAATTTTGAATAATACGCAGTATATCATCTTTGTGATTATTTTTATTAAATTTTTCTGCAAATTTATTTATATCTGTTAATAAGAAAGGTCTTTTTTTATTTTTCTCAAGAAAATTAAAAAATCTTCTGTAGTGGCAGAAACCTACATATTTTAAATTTTTATTCTTTTTTAAGTAGTTTTTCCAAACCCAGTATGTAGCTGTTAATTCTCCGTAATTTGCATTTTTATGGGATATATTATCACCCGTATCATCGTGAAAAATGCCTGAGATTTTGTCTGTTAGCGAACTGCCTGCTTGAATAGGCTTTATAATTTCATTTTGGAATATTGGTGTTTCTTTATAATATATAGGGAAAATGATTATATCGGAAGCTGAAGAATTCTCTTCTTCCCCCCCCCATATCCGTCACAAGCACATAAATATTTATGCTGTTGTTTATCCGTTGTTTCTGTCAATTGTAGATTTCCTTAAAATTATAAAATATTAAAAAAATTATAACATAGATTTGTATATTAAACTTTTCTTTGAACAACAAGAGCATTATTAATATCTGCTGAATTTTTAATATTACTTCCTGACAGAACACTGCCGTTTACATACATAACCGTAGAACTTCCGCCGTCAAGGTTTATTGCTTCATAACAGCCTAAATCTTTCATAATTTTAGCAAGTTCATTTAATGTGACGCCTGATGAGCCTTCTTTTCTTCCTTCTATAGTAACCATTATCATTACATTATCTCTGGTATAGCCTACGGCAGTCCTTGGATTTCTGCCTGATATCCCGTTTAGTTTTTGGCTTTGAGTATCAATAAAAATACTTCCGTTTTTTAATAAATACGGGCCTCCGCTGATAATGTGCTTTACGTTAATCATATCAGGTATCATTTTATAATTAACTTCAACTTTATCTCCGATTTTAAATTTGTTTAAAATATTATCGGGTGCTGAAATTACATACCCGTTTTTTGGAATTTGCATTTGATTATATGATATTGCAGTTATTTTGTTGTTTAAAACAGCTATTTGTTTAGTTTTTGCTTTTGTTTGAGGCGTTTTTTCTCCCCATACATCGGTATATATCAGTACGTGGCTTTGAAGCATTCTTGGTTGATTTATATTATTTATTTTTATTGTTGTATTTCCCTTTTTAACAGTTCCTTCAAATGAAATTCTTGATGAAACGAATCCGTTATCGGTTATTCCTATTCCTGCTCTGTTGTATATGGGGCCTGTTATTATTTTATTGTTTATAACCAACGCACCTAAAGGAGTTCCCGTATCTTGTTTAAAGAAAGTTCCGTTTACCGCTACTTTTGCTCCTTGGGCTATATTTTTTATCTTGCTTCTTGAGTGAATTTTTTCGGATGATAATTTGGGAATTATTTCTATATCAGGATTAACGTTTCTGTTTATTTCCGATATATTTATTTTTACACGTCTTTTGTTTATGGTTTTTACTACATTTACGTATATAATGCCTTCGTCCACTTCTTTAATTTTATAGCCGGCATATTTTTTGTTTAAATCATTTCTCCAAGTTTCTTTCAATAAAAAAAGAGCATTAAACTGCTCTTTTTTCATAATATTTTCAGGTACATAATACCGGATAACATTCTCATTAGCATTAATACGCAAACCCTGAGTGGAGAAAACAGCTAATGCCATTAACACAAATCCCAGCTTTAAGACCATTTTCCCGGAACAAAATATGTTTTTTTCTGCCAGTGCTTCCGTGTACATTATTAATGTTCCTTATACTACAATTGTAACATATTTTTATCTCAATTTCAAGCTGTAAAATGATTTTAAGAGAAAAAATTTAAAAAATTTTAATATTATAGTATAATTTTTAAAAAGGAGAAAATAATGAAAGAATTAGCATATAAATACTTTATGGAAGGGTATTCTTGTTCTGAATCAATAGTAAAAGCCGGGGCGGATAAGGGATATATATCGGAAGAAGGACTTTCAATAGCAACATCATTTTCAGGCGGAATGGGAGCAAGGTGTTTGTGCGGTGCTGTTGCAGGTTCACAAATGATTATAGGTGCTATGTTCGGCAGAAACAATAAAGAGCGTGACGGTAAAAAAGCAAGAGCTTTAGCAAAAGAATTTTATGATAAATTTACGGAAAAATATAAAGTTTCCTGCTGTAAAGTATTAAGTGCTGGGTTTAGTGATTTTCATTCACCTGAAAGACGTCAGCACTGTTCTAATATGGTTAAGGATTGCTGTGAAATTTTAGAAAACATACTTAAAGAGAATGTAATTGCCGATTATAACAAACGTTAAAAAGTTAATGTAACTGATATTTATCATTAGCTTTAAGCTGTGTTCCAAAACAGAATTAAAAAAATTAATTGTATAGTTTTGTTACAAGAGTGAATAAAAAAGGAAATAAAATTTTTGTTCATTTTTCATGTTTATGTAAAAGTCAAATAAATAGCAGAAACATTAATAGGAACAACAAAATGAACATTCAATCAATTAATTCTCCTTTACAAAACGAAAATAGTGTATTCGGAAAAGGAAAAAAGACACATAAAACAAAGTCACACAGAGTTGATAAAACAAGAATTCAGCTTAAAAAGTCAGAAGTAAGACAAGAAATAGCGAAAGCAAGAAAAGATGAATTTGTAAGAACAACACAAAGAAGTCCCGAACGTGAAGCAAAAATATTAGAAAGAAAAAAGACTGCAATAAAACAAAGAATGTGTGCATTATTAGGTGCATTAGGTATTACGGCAGGTGTTGTCGGCGGTGTTGCGGTTTCTTCAGCTAATCAAAATTCAAAACCTGAGGATAAGACAATTGTCGTTACTTCAAACTATGATAATGATTATGATAATGATAATGATTATGATTATGTAAATTATGCTTTAGATGGGGGGGGATATTGTTGAAGAAAATATTGATAAAGAAGTTATTCAAAATGCTCAACCAACATCCCTCAACAATGAAAAATTAAAAATAAAAGCAGCTGAAAATGTTGAAGCAATTAAACTTGAACAAGAAAAATTAATGGCACAAAAACTTGAAGTTGAAAGGCTTGAGAAAGAACGTCTGGATAAGATTAATTGGTTAAATCAAGTATTGGAAGACGATCCTGAATTAAACAAAGCTTATAATGATATTAGTGCAGCTTTAGAAACTTTTTCCGAACAAATCGGAGAAGATGGCTATGAATTAATCAATAGGTATGTAGATGAACTTGGCGACGGTAAAGTAGACCCTACTGATGTTTATAAAGTTTTATTTATTGAATCTACAGGCAGAATTTATGATAAAAACGGTAATTTGCTTGAAAGTGCTTCTCATGCATACGGCCCTTTCCAAATAAAGAAATGTGCTGAAGAAGATATTAATAAAAACTACGAAACCAATTATGATGTTAAAAAACCTTATGATAACTTAGCTGTTAACGTTTTATTATTAAGATGGCTAAATGATTTCAGAACTAATCAGATGGAAAAAGGTAAAAATTTACCTACAGGTTACAATCTTAAACATGCTATAATGTGGGGATATCATGACGGAGCTTATGCAAAGAATATTTCCTATTACGGACAAGCTTATATCAATGAATATGACAGACTTAGCAAATTGGATGAATATCCTGAATTATACGATTTGATGTCAGGTAAACTGGATACCCCGATTACAGTAGAATCACTTAATGATGAAACATAAAAAAGAGCCTTGATAAGGCTCTTTTTTTTTTATCATTTTTTATTCAACATACATAAGAACTTGACCGAATTCAACGCTGTCACCGTTCTTAACACAAATTTCCGTAATTTTCCCCGAAGCTTCCGCCTCAATTTCGTTCATTAATTTCATAGCTTCAATAATACAAATAACTTGTCCGACCGCTATTGTATCACCTGTTTTAACAAAAGGAGGGTCATCAGGCGACGGAGCGGAATAAAAAGTTCCAACCATTGGAGCTTTAATTGGTGTGCCTGTATGAGAATCGGGTTTTACTGCTTCTTGCTTTTTTGACGGTTGAGCTGTTGAAATAACTTGTGATGTAATATTAGATGGCATTACATTTGGAATTACCGAAGCTTGAACTATTGGTTTTTCTCTTTTTATGCAGACTGCATTTGTGTCATCTTCCATAGTTATTTCAGAAAGGTCATTTTCATAAACAATATTTGCAAGTTTTTCTAAATATTCAAGATCAAATTTCATATTAATTTCCTTTAGACTCTGTCTAAATATTCATTTGTTCTTGTATCAACTCTTATTATAGTACCGTTAGTAACAAAGAAAGGAACGTTAACAACGGCACCTGTTTCAAGAGTTGCAGGTTTAGTTCCGCCTTGTGCCGTATTTCCCTTTTCTGCCGGCGGAGTATCTGTAACTTCAAGTTCAACAAAGTTAGGAATATCAACGCCTATTATATTATTGCCGTGAAGAAGTATTGCAACATTCATATTTTCTTTAAGATATTTAACTCCGTCACCTATTTTATCTGCACTAACCGAAATTTGTTCATAAGTTTCAAGATCCATCATTACATAATCATTAGCTTCTTTATAAAGATATTGCATATCTCTTTTATCTAAAGTAGCTTTTGCAACTTTTTCACCTGCTCTAAAAGTTCTTTCAACAACGTTTCCGGTCTCTGCATTCTTTAATTTTGTTCTGACAAATGCAGCACCTTTCCCCGGCTTTACGTGCATAAATTCAACAACATTCCAAAGACCACCGTCTATTTCAAGTGTTAAACCTGTTTTTAAATCGTTTACAGAAATCATTTATTTTTCCTTTTCATTCATACTTATATTTTGTATTTCAAATATACCATAAAAGTTTTATTTTTCATAAATTGTAAAGTATAAATGTAAAGCTTTTCTTGTTTTTATTACAAACATTTGCTAAAATTTTTACTAAACAGGAGGATATAATGAAAAAAATTAAATTTTTACTCACCGCATTATTAATTATGGTATCGGTAAATTTAACCGCAAATGCGGCAACAATCGGTTATGCCGATTTTGATAAGGTTATCACTCAATATTCTTATGCTCGTAATGCGTTTAAAGATATTGACGGTAAATTAACAGAACTTCAACAATATGTTATTGATAAGGATAAACAATATAAAGCAATTGATTCACCTATTCAAAAGAAAACCTTTGAAGAACAAATACAGCGTGAATTTAAAACTAAAGAAGAAAGAGTTTACAATCTGAAGGTTCAGAAAGAAAAAGAAATAAGAGACGCTGTTTTAAATGCTTCTAAAGCCGTTGCGGCAAGCAAGAAACTTGATGTTATTCTTGATTACGGCGTTATTTATGCAGGCGGTGTTGATGTTACAAATGATATCATCCAATATCTGAATACTCAAAAAAAATAATTTAAAAACGTTTACATAACGAGAAGCCTTTTTAAGGCTTCTCTTATTAATTTAAGGGGTTTATATGAAAATTGTTGATATTATTGAAAAGAAAAAGCTTGGATATCCGCTTTCCGATGATGAAATTAAGTTTTTTATTGACGGAATTATGAACGGAAGTATTGAAGACTATCAGGCAAGTGCTTTATTAATGGCTGTATATTTCAAAGGCACGGATATTGATGAAACAACTTCTCTTACAAAATATATGGTTCAATCGGGTGAAACATTAAATTTATCCGATATTTCGGATAATATTATAGATAAACATTCAACAGGCGGTGTAGGCGATAAAATTACGTTAATGTTTTTGCCCTTAACGGCGGCAGCAGGAATATACAGCGCAAAACTATCCGGTAGAGGCTTAGGTCATACAGGCGGTACTATTGATAAACTTGAATCTATTCCCGGTTTTAGAACGAACTTATCCGTTAAAGAATTTAAAGAAAAAGTAAAAATACATAAAACTGCAATTGCTGCTCAAACACTTTCTTTGGCGCCTGCGGATGGAAAGCTGTACGCTTTAAGAGATGTGACTTCAACGGTTGATATTATTCCTTTAATTGCTTCTTCTGTCGTATCCAAAAAAATAGCGTCGGGTGCAAATCACATTATTCTTGATGTTAAATACGGTTCTGGTGCTTTTATTAAGACTCCGGAAGAAGCTCAAAAGTTATCTGAAATTATGACAGAAGTAGGCAGACGCTTGGAAAGAAATATTTGTGCCGTTATAAGTTCAATGAATCAGCCTTTAGGCCGTGCTGTCGGTAATTCCGTCGAAATAATCGAAGTTATTGAATTTTTAAAAGGAAATTTGGAAAATGATTTAAAAGAAATCACTTATACGCTTTGTTATAAAGCATTTGAAAAAGCAGGTAAATTTACCGATAAACTTGAAGCATATAAATATCTTGACGAACTTATATCATCAGGTAAAGCTCTTGATAAATTTAAAGAAATAATAAAATCTCAAAACGGTGATGTTTCAATTATTGAAAATTATGAAAAACTTCCTCAAGCTTCATATAAATATGAAGTAAAATCAATTAAAACAGGATTTATTAATAACATTGATGCGTTAAAAATAGCTAAAGCGTGTAAGAACTTAGGTGCGGGAAGAGAAAAAAAGTCCGATACAATTGATTACAGTGCAGGGATTTATTTAACTCACAAATCATCTGAATATGTTGAAAAAGGTCAAACTGTTGCGGTTATATACACAAATAAACCTGAAACTGTTAAGGAATCAGAAAGTTTAATAATTTCAGCTTATGAAATTTCTGATTTACGCCCGATAAGGCAGTCATTAATATATAAAATAATTAATTAGCAGACTGAAAATAGTCAAATTTACTCGGTAAAACAGAAATTGGGATTTTCAATGTTCAGAAGGAGGCGTTTTTTATCCAAGCCTCCTCTGTATCCCGTTAATTTTTTATCGGAGCCTATAACTCTATGGCAAGGGATTATTATAGCTATGGGATTTTTATTATTGGCATTACCAACAGCCCTTGAAGCATTATTTCTGCCTATATTAACTGCGATATCTTTATAAGTTTTAGTTTCTCCGTAAGGAATTTTTATGAGTTCATTCCAGACTTTTTTTTGAAATTCGGTTCCTATAGGATTTAACGGTAAATCAAAAATTTTTCTTTTCCCATAAAAGTATTCATCCAGCTGATTAATCGTTTTTTTTATAATTGTGTTTGGTTTTGTTTCTTTTAAAGGGAAAAAACTTACCTTATAAATCCAATAATCATCAGCTTCTATATAAATATCACCTATTATTGATTTATATTTAATACAGTTCATAAATTATAAAATATCATATTTTGTAGTAATATAAAAGTTATGAATTATATTGAACGTGCAAAAAAATTCAGAGCCAAAAAAAGGCTCGGACAAAATTTTCTGACGGATGAAAGTGCCATTGAAACTATTCTTGATGTGTCTGATATTACAAAAGAAGATATTGTAATAGAGATAGGCTCAGGATTAGGATTCGTTACGGAACAGCTTGTTAAACTAGCTAAAAAAGTTTATGCCGTTGAACTGGATGAAGATATGGTTAATGAGCTTTCAAAAATTAATGCCGATAATATTGAAATTATTCATAAGGATATTTTAAAAACAGATTTATCTGATTTTGGGCAAAATATGAAGGTGGTCGCAAATATTCCTTATTATATAACATCACCAATATTGGCGCATTTACTTGGAGAAGTTGATGATTTGAATAATAAAAATCGTCAAAGTATTTCTCAAGTGGTTTTAATGGTTCAATATGAAGTAGCGAAACGCTTAACCGCAAATGAAAAATCGCAGTCAAAGGAATATGGACTTTTATCTGTATTGGCACAGTTTTGGTCTGATGTTGAATTGGTTAAAAAAGTGCCGTCAAAATCATTTTTCCCCTCGCCTAAAGTGGATTCGGCTATAGTAAAATTAACCATAAAAAATAAACCGCTGCTTCAACTTTCTAATTATTCCTTTTTTAAAAAAGTTGCAAAAAGCTGTTTCGCAACAAGAAGAAAAAATATAAAAAATTCGCTTGTAAATATGGGATTTGCAAAAAATGCCGTAGAAAAAACGTTATCTGAATTATCAATTGATGAAAATACCAGAGGAGAAACATTTTCAATTGAACAAATGGGTCAATTAGCTGAAAAACTTAAGGAAAATTTATGAAAACAATTAAAGTAAAAACTCCGGCAAAAATAAATCTTACTCTTGAAGTTTTAAATAAGCGTGAGGACGGTTTTCATAATATTCAATCAATTATGCAGGCTGTTAATTTATATGATTATCTTACTTTTGAACTTTTTCCCTCCGAAAAAATAATTGTGGAACTTAGCGGAAACAATAGTGAAATTCCTTATAACGAATCAAATTTAATTTATAAAGCGTCAAAAAAATTTTTTGAAAAGGCAAAAATAACAAAAGCGGGATTAAAAATATATATTGAAAAAAACATTCCTGTTTCGGCAGGACTGGCAGGCGGTTCTACAAATGCTTCAGGCACGTTTTTTGCTTTAAATAAATTGTATAATAATATACTTACATCGTCAGAGATAGAAGAATTATGTGCTTCTTTGGGGTCAGACCTTAATTTTTGCCTTTATGGCGGCTGCGGATTATGTACTTCAAGGGGAGAAGTTCTTGAAAAATTACCCGCTTACATCCAAAGTGTATCTTTAATTAAGCCCAAAAAACTCGGTATAAGTGCTAAAGAAGCATATACAAAATTTGCTCTGTTAAAAGATAAATCTTATCCTAATAATACCTTAATTTTAAAAAAGCTTTTATTGAACGGTAAATTTGATAAATCATTAATTTATAACAGTCTTGAAAAAGCAATAATTTCGGATTATGAAGAATTAAAGACGATTAAAAATAATGTAAAAAATTCACTTATGTCAGGCTCGGGTTCGGCTTTTTTTATGCTTCAAGACAGATTAAATACAAACTTAACTGATGATAATTATCAAATTTTTGAAAATCTTAAAACAATTTCAACGGGGGTAGAAGAAGTAAATGGATGATATTATAAATACGGAAAAAACAAATCCTGATACCGTAAATATAGATATTTCCTCTTCCGTGGAAATTGCGGAAATGATAAATAATGAGGATATGAAAATAGCACGGGAGATATCTAAAAGTCTTGAAGATATAGCACGTGCAATTGATGTAATAAGTAATAATTTTTTAAAAGGCGGAAGATTATTTTATTTTGGAGCGGGTACAAGCGGAAGACTCGGCGTGTTAGACGCTTCGGAATGTCCTCCTACTTTTAGCACTTCCCAGGAAATGGTGCAGGGAATTATTGCAGGCGGAGATAAAGCACTCAGATACGCAATTGAAGGTGCTGAAGATTCAACAGAACTTGCAAGGGAGGATTTTAATAATCATAATATAACTTCAAATGATACTGTAGTATCAATTTCCGCAAGCGGAAATGCAAATTATGTTGTTGAAATACTAAAACAGGCAAGAGAAAAACAAGTAAAAACAATAGCTTTAACATGTAATCCAAACGCAAAAATGAAAGAATATGCAGATATAACAATATGCATAGAAACAGGCTCCGAAGTTATAACGGGTTCAACCAGAATGAAAGCCGGAAGCGCTCAGAAAATGGTGCTTAATATGCTTACAACAGGTGCTATGATTAAAATAGGAAAAGTTTATAAAAATTTTATGGTGGATGTAAAGCCTACAAATATAAAACTAAAAAACCGTGCTGTTCGTATAGTCGCTGAAATTACCAACGTTGATTATTATACTGCCGAAAATATTCTTTTAAATAATAATTTCCATATTAAAGAAGCTGTTTTACAGATAAAAAATAATATCTCTTTTCAAGAAGCGGAACTTTTACTTCAGAAAAATAATGGTATTTTGAGAAAAGCACTTAATAAATCTTTAAATTAAAACAAAAAAAATTCTTTATTTGATTTATAAGAAATATATTTATCGGAAAGTAAAGAATGAAAATAGAATTTAATAATTTATCTAATAAGATAGCATTTTCCTGTAATCAAACACCGTTTGTATCTAATAATCAAGCACCATTTGCTTGTAATCAAGCACCGTTTGCCTCAAATCAAATACCATTTGTCTTTAATCCAACACCATTAAGTGTAATTTCCCCTGAAATAAAAAATGATACTTTTGATAAGTCATCAAGATCATCTTTTGAAGAAATAATTAATATTATTTCTTCAGCTCCGGAGGAAATAAAACAGGAAATATTAATGAGTTTCTATATAAAATGTTTGTTAGCAGAACCAATTCAAGATTTGCTAAAACAGGAAAAATATAGAGAATTTTCAATAGACAGCTTAGACCCTTTTATAAGAAAGTTGGGCGGAGATGAACAAACAAATAAAATATTTGAAAAATCAAAAGTAAAGAATTTAGGTCAGCTTCAAACATTTTTAAAACTATATACATCAAATCCTCAGATTAGAGAAATATACAAAGGTCAAAATATTGAAGCAGTCAAAATATATGGAATATTGGAAAATAAAAAGAATTTGATAAACTTCCCCGAAACTTCATTGGTTATTTTTCTGGATCAAGAAAACTGCCCTAAACCTCAATATGATATTCTTAATGTTTATTATGCTGTTTTAAATGAATTAGGAGTAGAAAAAGAAAGTGATATTGAGGAAAAATTCAGTTATTTAAAATCAAGTTTTAATAATCTTGAAACAGCAACAGATAAAGTAAATTTGGTATATTATATAGCTATAACATTTCGTCCTAAGAAAGAAATGCTGGCTGAAATCTTAAAAGCAAATCCTGAGTTAAAGGAACTGGATGAAACAGAAGTTTATAATTATATAAATGATGTAGTAAATTATCTTTACGAAAAAAATGACGGAAAAAATTTAGGTAATTTATCATTTTTTATAGATGTACTGCTAAATGGAGGCAAAATTAAACAGGAAAGAAAAGCCTATGAATTATTTGGCCCGTTTAGTGAAGTAGAGAATAAAATTGATTTCTATACCCTTTTGAAGGAATGTAATGTTTCAATAGACGATTTTAACAAACTGACAAAACCAACTATTGTTTCAGATTCTTCATTATTGGATGTACTTATATATAAAGAGCAGATAGTGAAAGAAATGAAACAATTGGGAATTGGTGATGAAGCACGCAGTAAAGAAATTTATTTGCAGTTTTCTCAAATTTTAACAGCTGTATTTACTCAAGGTGATAATCAAGAAAATATAGATGCATTAGATACAGTTTTAAAAATAATTGATAAGTATAAAATAAAAAACCAGTTTGAATTTTTAAATTTCTATAATAAAATATATTTTCCAAAGGAACGTAAGTTAACAACAGAACAAATATGTACATTAGTTGATTTATTTAAATTTGATGATGAATCAAATATATTTGAAACAGCACGGCAATTAAATAAAAAACCGCAAAGTATATTAGTAAATAAGAAAGAAAACTTTGCACGGAGAGAGCAAGCGATAAATGAATTTTTAGAATCCGCTTCAAGTGAAGCTTTTATAGGAAAATTGGCGTTTGATGTTTATAAAGAACTTCCTTTTCTTATGAAAGTAAGTCCTGAAAAGATATTTGAATCTTTAACTTTGGCAGATGAATCCGGAATATATGACAAAGAAAGTGATAAGTTAGAAGAAAAATTTAAGAAGTTTGAAAACTATTTTCCCTCTAAAAAAGATACTTTATCTTTTATAAAAAATAGTCAGATAAAGTTTGATGATTCGGAAGATTCAACAAATTACAGGAATGCCTGCTTAAAAATATCAGAAGCATTGTATGACAGAAAAAATCCTAAGCAATCTGCTGAAAAAATGCAAAACCTTGCCAAATCAGGATTTTTAACAAAATCAAAACAAAGTCTGCCTGATTTTGTTTCCGCTATGGAATCATTAGGATTATTAAGAGAAATTTCGGATGTTATTATTACAAAAGAAATACCATCCGTAAAAGTATTGAATAATTTTCTAAAAAAATATGAAACACATCCTGATAATCACTCTAACTTAATTAAGCATATATTGACCATACCTGACAATATCAATTTTAATCAATATACTGATTTTATTCAAAAATTATGCGAAAGAATTAGTTCATTTCAAATAGATACTTCGATAAATAATGATAATATATTAAATATTGATATTAATAAATATTATAATAAAAGAGTATATTCGGCATCGGATAAAAATGAATTATTATGTGCAGTATTAGGAGAAAAGACATCGGAAAAAAGTTTTGTAAATTTATTAAAGAAAAGTTATACAGATGAAAAACCGGTATATAATGCATATAAAATAGCAAAAGAAATAGCAAATAAAATAAATTCAAGTGAAGAATCATATAAAAATATATCGGATGAACTTGGTTTAGATATGAAAAGTCTGGGATTAGACAACAATTGTCCTCAAAATATTTATATAAAAGAAATAGCAAAAAAATTACCGCCTGAACTTATCAATTTTGTAAATTCAAATGAATGGGTTGATTTTAATAATGACGGTAATCTGCCTAATTTAATATTACATTCAAGATTAAGACTTATAGACAGATTTGCTTTATCGGATAATAAAACTATAAAAGATTTAAATTCGAAAGAGACTGTAGCCAACTTAAAAGATGTATTAAAATCAATATATATGCAAATGCCTATACATATTGAAGGAAGAAGTGGAAACAAAAAAATATTAATACAAACTCCTTATAAAAATCAAAAAATAGAATCGATTTTTGACAACGAAGGCAGATTGATAACCGCCATAGAAGCAAGTTAATCTTCTTCAATATAAGAAACAATTTTATTAATACCGGAGTCAAAGTTTTCTAATTTTTTAGAAACTTCTTCCAAGCCGTTTTGCTGATTATCAAGAGTTTCTTTAGTTGATGAAATTTGACCTGCAATAAAGTTTAAAATATCCTTTAGTTCAAAGTTATGATCTTCACTCATAGCGTCAATCAGTTTATCAAATTTGGAGCTTAAGTGATCAAATTTTGCTTCAATTCTTGAAATATGGTTATCTTGATATTTAATTTTTTCTTGTAACAGATTTTCTAACTGAGTAAATCTGTTATTATTTTCTTCTGATAATTTATCAATTCTTTCATTTAAAGAATCAATATCCGGAGTAAGAGCAGTATTTAATTGAACAATAATACCTGTTAATAAGCTTTTTATTTCAGAAAAATCATCAGTTTTGTAATTGTTAAATGTTTCTTCAAGTGCATTTATTTTATCGAAAGAAAGTTTGAGTGTAGTTTTTAAAGAAACAATTTCATTAAGAAGTTCAGAATCTTTTCTGTTTAATGTATTATCGGAAATTAATTTTAAATCAACTGTTCTTATTGTTTCTAAGTAATTTTGAATATTATTTAATGAACTGCCTGTAGCATCAATCCATTCTGCAAGATAAATAAAGGCATTGTTAAGGTTTCTGCCTGCCGTTAAACTGTTATGCATTAATTTAATGAGATCTGAAAGCTTTTCACTTAATGCATTAAATTTCATTTCCGGATTAAAGTTATCTTTTGCTTCATTAAATGAATCAAGTGATATTTTAAACAAATCAAGATAAGACTTAAATTCTTTATTAGCATCATCGGCAGATAGTATTAATTTATTTGTTCTTATACTTATGCTTGAAATATCATCATTAAGAGCTTCAAATTTTTCTTTTAGTGAATTAATATCTTGAGTTGTTTTTTCCGTATTAGAATTTAATATTTCACTTATATTAGCGGTTCTGTTACTAATTAATTCTTGGAAAATAAGTGCTTTTTCATCTAAAAATTTATTTAATTTTAAGAAATCCGATTCAATATCGAGGAGTGTATAAATGTAAGATTCGGAATCATCTTTTGTTGATTTGGTTATAATATTAAGTTCGGATGAAATTTCGTCAAGTTTATCTTTAATATCGGGTACATCAAGAAGAATTTTTTCCGTCTTTTCTAAAGATTCAGATAATTCAACAATTTTTGCATTTAAGTCAGAATTTGCGGAAGTAAATTTATTATCTAATTCTTTACTGAAAGCTGAAATGTTATCAATTTTATTAACCCATTCGTTTAAAAGATTAATATTTTCATAGATTAAATCAATTTTTGACAGAACGTCGTATTCTTCAATGGTACTGCTAATAGAGTCAACTTTTTCTGATATATATTTAATATTAGAAGAGTAGTCTATATTAGAGATTGCAGAGTTAATATCATCAACTTTATCGGAGATATTTTGGATATCAGATGAGTAATCCTGATTTGAAACAGTCAGACTGATATCATCAACTTTATCGGAGATATTTTGAATATCAGATGAATAATCCTGATTTGAAACAGTCAGACTGATATTGTCAATTTTATCGGAGATATTTTGGATATCAGATGAATAATCCTGATTTGAAACAGTCAGACTGATACCGTCAACTTTATCGGATATATTTTTAATATCGGCGGAATAATCTTGTTTAGCTATATTTAGACTAATTTCATTAACTTTATCGGAAATATTTTCAATGTCATCGGAAAAGTCATGTTCCGAAGTGAAAGAATCAATTTTATCAACCTTATTAGAGATTATATCAATTTTATTTGCCCAAGAATTAAGAGAAGACAAATTTTCATAAACGATGTCAATCTTATCTGACAAGTCAACAAAGTCAATATCTTCCGAGAAGGTTTCATTAAAATGTTTTTTAAATTCGGTTATTGTATTTTTAATGTTTTTGGTATCTTTAATACAGTTTTCAAGTCCTGATAATTTAGATATTATGTCAGCGACATTATCATTGGTGCTGTCAATTTTCATAGACCAATTATTAAGTGCGGAGATATTTTCGTAAATAATGTCTATTTTATCCGAGACATCGTCAAAATCTATATTAGCCCCTAATCTGGCATAAACATTTTCAATTGATTTATTTAACAGCCCTACTTTTTCTGTCCAGGCATGAATCATATTCAAATTGTCGTAAATTTCGCTAATTTTTGCGAATTGGTCTTTAAAGTCGGCATTTTGAAAGTTTTCAAATTTTGTTTGAAAATCTTTAATTAAAGAATTTGTTTGTTTAATATTTTTCTGATTAAGAGTATTTAAATCGGACATAATAGCGCCGATTTCGTCTATATTATTAATTCCGTCACCGAAAGAAGAGGATTGAAGTTTAGAAGCCAGTTGTTCAATATAATCGGAAAGGTTATGGTGCATATTAACAATTTGAGCTTCAATACGATTTAATACTTCAATATTTTTACCGACCGAAGAATTTTCTTTTAAAGCTGTAATTTCATTATAAATAGCAGTATTAGCTTTAACGGAGAAATCAAAGTGTTGTTTTTGGAATTCTTTAAAATCAGAAGTTGTTACGGCATTATTATTAGCGTTCTGCATTCCTTTTAGATAGGTGCCGATACCTTTATAGGCATCTTTAAGGTCATTAATATCGTTATATAAATCTTTTAAAAGTGTTTCGTTACAACTGTCAACTTGGAACGCTATTTTTTCAAGTTTATTTTTAATTGCTTCAAAATTAAGTTTAGCCTGACTATCTGCTACGAGATTTTCAAGGGCTTCAACAGAGTTCTTAATATTAAGGACATCAATTTCTTTAACTGAATCAATACTGTTAAGTTTGTCGCATACTTCTTTTAAAATTTCTTTATAATTATTATCAGCCGGCATTTTACACTCTCTATCTACATTTATAATAATTATTTTATCAAACAAAGGAAATAACTGTACAGTTTGTAATTTTTTTTTATTTAAAAAAAAAAGAAATTATGAAAAAGCCTGTAAAATGGGGGATTTAAAAAAAAATAAATATTACAAATGATTAAGAATATTCATTAATATGCAGGGAAAAAAATTCTTATGACAATACAAATGAGATATAAGCTTTGTTAAACAAAAGTATAAGAATGAAAAATAGTCATTACGAGGAATGAAGAAAGGTGGAAAATGAACTATTATAAAAAAGTAAATCCTCAACTCTTCTGATTGCTTATTCTTAGTGCTCATCCCCTTC
>CANROV010000023.1 GCA_947632315.1 Candidatus Gastranaerophilales bacterium | reverse complement strand
GTCTACATCCAAAAGCGGTTGAGCAAATTGAATTATAATAGTATTAAAGAATTTAGGCAATTTTCTTTTTTTATTCCAAGTTTCAAAACCGCCTTTTATAGCAAAAGGAACAATGGGACATTTTGCCTGCTTCGCCATTATACCAACACCCCTATTAAATTTACACACTTCACCGTTCGGAGTAAATTTACCTTCAGGGAATATAATAACAGCTTCACCTTTATTTAATTGATTTACGGCAGAATCTAAAGCTTCCAATCCTTTGCCGAATTTTAAAGGAAGTACATTATAGAATTTTAAAAAATATTTTATTATTGGAACATTAAAAGCTTCAGGGCCGGTTATAAACCATAATGGTCTTTTAGTAGCCATCTGCACTATAAACGGGTCAAGATGACCGGTATGATTTCCCGCAAGTATTATTTTCCCTTTTTTGGGCAGATTTTCCAATCCTTCTACTTTATATCTGAACAATAACAGAAACATTTGCCCCAATGTCGCTTTTAATATAAAATACCTGAATGATTTATCAAACAGCATAATAAAGCCTGCCATTAAGAATGCAATACCTGCTATTAATTTAAAAGCTGTCAAAGGTTCTATGTAATTAGTTGAATAAATTGCTGCTAAAGTTCCTATCAAAAAACTTAATGTATTTAAAGTTAGATTTAAACCGAATATTTTACCTCTCACCCTGTCAGGAGTAACTTTTTGCAAAACCGTATCCAGCATAACTATAACCATAGCATCTGCTATTCCTATAGGAATTAACCACTTCCACGCTATAGAAAGTGAATTGCAAAAATTAGCAGTGAAAAGAGCAACGCATAATATTATAAATCCTAACGCAAATAAATGTAATAACTTTAAAATTCTTGCCAAATATATAGTTATTACCATTCCTAATATTATTCCGAAGCCTAACAGTGTTCTTAAAAATGTCAAATCACTAAATTCAAGACGATAATAATCTGTTATTAAAGTATTTAATGTATTTGAAAAAGCAGCAACTATAAATTGAATACAAATAGAAAGCAATACCAGATATAAAGCTCTTCTGTGTCCTTTTATATAGTTTAATGCAATTTTCATATCTTCAGTAATTTTTTTAGATATTTTTGCGGCACTTTGAGGAAATTTAGGTTTAATAGCTAAACAAAAGATTGAAGCAACAAAATAGCAGAAAGCTATAAAGCATAATGCACCGAGATTTCCTGACTTATATATTATAATGTTTGCTATAAATGCGCCAAACAGAATAGCAATAGCACCAATCGAAGAATTAAGAGCATTAGCAAATTTTAATTGCGCACCCTCTACAATATTAGGCAATATTGACATTTTTGCAGGATAAAAGAATGTGCTTCCGCATCCCAATAAAAATGCGGTTATATAAATTTTTTGAATTGATACTCCTGTTTTTAAATAAACAAAAAATATAAATAAACAGAGAACTAAAGAACGATATAATGCACTAAATGCAAGAATTTTTTTCCTTGAAAATTTATCACAAATTGCACCTGTAAAAGGACTAAAAAGGAATTGAGGCAGTAAAAAGATAAAAAATGTTATTGCTATTGCTTTACCTGCGACAGGTAAAGTTTCCATCAATATGGAAATTAATATAAATTGCAATATCGCATCTGAAAAATGTGAAAATAATTGACCTAAAAACAGCTTATCAAATTCAATATTTGAAACAGGCCCCAAAAATTTACTTATATTCATATCCTAATCCCTTATTTATTTTTTGCCGTTAATTTTGCATACATTCTTGAATTAACTTCACCGCCTATTAATATTATTAACGAAGTATAATAAAGCCAAACCATTAATATTGCTACGGCTCCAATTGTTCCGTAAACTTTATTATATGCATTTAAATTACTTAAATACAAAGAAAAACACCAAGAACCCAATATCCATAAAAAACTGAAAAACAGAGTTCCCGGAAGAACACTTTTTAATTTAATTTTATCATTTCCTTCAATTGCAGGCAGCATATAATAATTACCAATAGCAAAAAAAGCCAGAGCAAAATATGATACCGGCCATCTTACTATTGATATTATATCTATTGACTGCAAAGATAAGTTTGATAACGCCGGATAAGCAATCATAAAATTTAAAAATACTTTCCCCAGTACTATTAAATTAACTGCTAAAAAAAGCAGAAGCGAATTAATGAATACCATTATAACCGACAAAACTCTTGTATATATTAAGCTTCTGTTTTCTTCTATGGCATAAGCCCTATTTAGCCCTTTAATAATTGCGAAAATAGCATTGGAAGCTAATGCAATAGTTACAACAAGTCCAAATATTGCAACTATAGTACCCTGCTTAAATATCATTGCCTCATTTAGTGTATTTATTATTAATGTAGAAACCTCTTTTGGAGCTATATCCGTAATAAAAGAAAGTATTGGCACAATTAATGTTTTTTTCCCCAGCCAGGCAAATAAGGAGGTTAAAAATAACAGAAACGGAAATAACCCTAATATAAACCAAAAAGCCATTTCTGCAGCAACACCGCAAAAATCCTGTTCTATTATTTTTTTTATAAGAGATTCTATATACTTTCTCATTTTAATTCACTTTGAACACGCTGTAACAGCTTATCAAAAGCTATTGCAATAGGTTTTTTTATTGTACATCCGGCAGCAAACTTATGCCCGCCTCCGCCGAAGTCCATTACTACAGGAATAATATCCACTGTTTTACTTCTTAAACTAACCTTAGTATATCCTTCTTTTGTTTCTTTTAATATTGCAGCTATTTCTACATCTTTAGACGTTCTGAGTGTTTCAACAACACCTTCCGTATAATCATCAGAAGCATTAAACTTACTCATATCAGCTCTTGTTATTTTAACAAAAGCTATTCTGCCGTTATTATAGAAAACGGCATTACTTACAGCATAAGCTTGAAATTGAATCATCGCCTGAGGTTTTGTTTCATAGCAAGAACGAAATTCATGAGTGGGAGAAACACCATACCTGACTAAATCTGCCGCAAGCATAAATACCTCGGGAGTTGTACTTTCATATTTAAACCCGCCTGTATCAGTCAACAAAGAAGTATATATACAGCGTGCAACATCCTTTGTTATTTCATATCCCCAATCTTTAAATATGTCAAATAAAATTATACCCACGCATGCCGCATCACCGTCCACTATGCTTATATCACCGTAACCTATATTTGTTTTGTGATGATCAATATTTACCTTGAATTTTGCATTATCATATATTGATACACCCAAAACCATTCTGTCCTTAGAAGCAACATCTACGGCAATAGCCAAATCATATTTTTTATTTATATCAATATCCTGAACATTTTTAAACTTATCAAAATTAGGCAGATATGAATAAAGATTAGGTAAATTCCCTACATAAACAGAATCAACCTTTTTATTAAAGTGTTTTTCTATCATCATGCTTAATGCAAGATTTGACCCCAAAGTATCTCCGTCAGGGCTGACATGTGAAAATATAATTATATTTTCCGCTTCTTCAATTTTATTTTTTAGTTTTAAATTTACATCATTCATACTTACAATATTTCTTCATGTAAAATTATACAATAAAAGTCAAAAAAGTTTTACGGCTTAATAAGAACTTTTATTGCTTTACCGTTCATATGCTTAATTAAGGCTTCTTCTGCATATTCGAGAGTTGAAGTTGCAGTAATAAGTTTTTCTACGGGAACTTGATTTTCTGCAATCAATCTTAAAGCTTCTCTAAAATATAAAGGAGTATGATGGAATATACTTATTACCTTTATTTCATCATAGTGCAGTCTTTTCGTATCAATTGAAACGGATGTACCCGACTGACAACCTCCAAACAGGTGGACAATTCCGCCCCTTCTTACAAATGTAAACATTCTTTCCCATATTTCAGGAAGTCCCACACATTCTATTGCAACATCAAGTCCTTTTTTCCCTTCGGAAAAATCAATAAATATTTTCTCAGGATTTTTATATTTTGTTAAATCAATTATTTCGTCAGCACCGCCAAACTCTTTTGCCAATTTTAATTTTAACGGATTTCTGCCTGCCGCTATTACTCTTGCGCCTTTTAATTTTGCAAGTTTAACAAACATAAGTCCTATAGGGCCTATACCAACAACGCCTACCGTTTGACCTGCTTTTATTCCCGTGCGTTCTATACCATGTACTACATTTGCCAAAGGCTCGGCAAATGCAGCTTTTTCATAACTTAAATTATCGGGTATATGAAGCAGATTCCGTTTTACTATTGACTTAGGTATGTTTATATATTCAGCATATGCCCCGTTTAAAAATTCTAAATGTTCACAAAGGTTATATTCTCCTCTTTTGCAGAAGAAACATTCACCGCAAGGTGCTGAATTAGCTGAGACTACTCTATCTCCGACATTAAAGCCATATACATTTTTTCCGATTTTCGTTATTATTCCCGAAAATTCATGTCCAAAACCTGACGGTGTCTTTTTTATCAGTACGGGATGACCTCTTCTGTATGTTTTTACATCAGTACCGCAAGTTAAAGCAGCCATTATTTTAACTTGTACTTCGCCTTCCTTTGGATCTCTTATTTCCACTTCTTCATATTTTACATTTAACGGAGAATAGTATTGCAACGACTTCATTTTCATATCTTTATGTATGCTTTCATTATTTTATTTGATATTGTATCTGATATTGCTTCATTTAAGTTTTCAATGTTATAAACAGTAGATAATCCCAAAACTTTAACTCTTCTTTCATCAAGTAATGTTTTTGAATCTTCTAAGTCTTTCGGTGCCGGAGAATAACTGCCAAAAACATTTAATTCTCTGTAATAAATTTCATTATTCTTAAATCCGTTTTCATCTTTTATACTTGAAAATACAACAATCGACCCGCCGTCTCTAACCGAGTTAACGGCAAAATCAAGAGATGATGATGCGCCTGCCGTTAAAAATACAGTGTCAAATCCAATTGGGGCTATTTCTTTTACTTGTAATTTCAAGTCATTTATGTTTGGAGATAAAAATGATTTTTCAAAACCAAATTGTTCCGATAATATAATTCTGTCAGTTTTTATATCACAGCCATATACTTTTGCTCCGAATACTTTTGCAGTCTGGCCCATAAGTATTCCTATTGAACCAAGTCCCACTATCAGACATTTTGAATTTTCATAAACCTTTGCCCGTTTTACCGCTCTTACGCAGCACCCTAAAGGTTCCAAAAATGACGCTTCTACATCAGATAAACTCTGACTTACATAAAACACGGTATTATTCAAATGTTCCTCAGAAACATATATATATTCGGAAAAACCGCCCGGGAATATGTTTGTAGACTTAAAATGTCTGCACATTGAATAATTGCCGTTCCTGCAATAATCACAGTTAAAGCATGGAACATGATGACCTAAAGCTACCTTATCACCGACTTTAAATACAGTCTTAGAATTAATTTCAACTATTTTACCGACAACTTCATGCCCGAGAACACTTCCGTTCTTTGCCAATCCCGTTCGCATTTTAACTATATCAGACCCGCAAAGCCCGCAGCCTGTCACTTTAATTATTGCACCTTCTCCATATTCATCCAAAATAGGCTTAGGCATCTCTTTTATTACAAATTTATTATTTTCTAAAACAGCCGTTCTCATTTTTTATTAACTCTGAATATTTTTCCAATAACATTTTATCATAATCAGAAATATCAGATTTTAAAAATTTTTCAAATAAATCGGGACGCTTTTTTTTAGTGGCAATAAATTGCTGTATTCTTCTGTATTCTTTTATTTTTTCGTGATTTCCGGATAATAATATTTCAGGAACAAGCATACCTTCATATTCACGAGGCTTTGTATAGTGAGGGTGTTCTAATAAACCGTAATAATGTGAATCATTTTCAAATGATTCACCGTCACCCAATACTCCGTCAATGAGTCTTGTTACACTGTCTATAATACATAAAGCCGGATATTCACCGCCTGTCATAACAAAATCACCTATAGATATTTCTTCCGCTTCAGATTTTTCTATTATTCTTTCATCAAAACCTTCATAATGTCCGCATATTATTATCAACTGATTTAAGCGTGCATATTCTTTTGCAAGCTCTTGATTATAAACTTTACCTTGCGGTGTTAAAATTATTGTTTTGGAATTTTCAGTTCTGTTTACGGAAGAAAGTGCATCAAGATAAGGCTGGCATGATAATAACATACCGCTTCCTCCCCCATAAGGGGTATCATCGACTTTTCTATGCTTATCTTTTGAAAAATCTCTCGGATTGACGGCATTTATTTCTATATAATTTGACTCAAGCGCACGCTTTATTATGCTATAATTACAGGCCGATATAATATTTTCGGGAAACAAAGAAAGTATATCAAATCTCAACTTATTAAACCTTCTATATTGTTTATAACTATTTTTTTCCCTATTAAATCAACAACGGGAACCAATTCTTTAACAAAAGGTACAAGATGTTCTTTACCGTTGCTGTCTTTTACCGACAAAATATTGTTTGCGAGATTTTCTCCAACAGCACAAACGTTTCCCAAACAAGCACCATCTTCATCATAAACATCCATGCCGATTAAATCATTAATAAGAAATTCATCCGCCTCTAAGTTCTTTTCAACTTCATCTTTTGACAAATAAATATCACAGCCTTTATATTCCTCAACATCATTAACTGTATCGAATTCTTTAAATTTAACTATAGCAAAATGTTTATGAAATCTGACAGAGGTTACATTAAGTTCTTTATATTCGTTATTTTTTTTAACAAAAACTTTTTTTAAAGCTTCAATTTGAGCTTCTCTTCCTTTTGAAAAACCCAATTTAGCCTCACCTTTTATTCCGTGGAAATTCAAAATTTTTGCAATTGATAATAAATCAGAATTCATAATTAAGTAGTCTTTTTATATTCAGCCGGAGCATCTTCTCTTTCCTGATTCCACCTATCGAGTCCCATTTGTTTTCTTATAAGACCTATTCCGACATGAACTCTCCATTCATCCATTTTTAACTGCGCTGCTATTATTTTATGACACCCAATAGGAGGCAGCGGTAATAACGGTTCATATAAATTTTTGATTGCAAACAATTGATCGGGTGAAACTGCCAATTTTCTTTTTGGAAACGGCAATTTAGGAAGCATTAATTTTTGGCGTACAAGATTTATTCCAAAAAATACTTTTCTTGGTTCTAAGCCGATTGCCTGCCCTATAATTTCATGGATGTCAGGATTTGGAAGCGGTAAAGCTTTTTTATAAAGTATTTCTATTTGTTCAATTTGTTCTTTACTAACCAATAATTGTTTTTGTCTTGGCGGTTTATTAGGTCTTTGTCCTCTCTGCTTATTAAAAGGAGTTCTGTTATTTTGCCTGTTTCTTTGGTTATTATCATTTTTGAATTTATTAAAAGGTCTTGAGTATGAACCGTTTGAATTTCTGTCACGATTATATGAATGGTCATGTCCGAATGAATTTCTGGGGCGGTTATAATTATTAGGTCGATTTTGTCTGTTATCAGCTCTGTCGTAATTTCTATATTTACGTTCTTCGGGATTTGAGTTATCGGGAGAAGAATATGAATTTTTCATGGAAGAACCGTTTGCAGCCTCCTGAGATAATTCTTCAGTATATTTTTTATCCGAATATAAACAATTTGGACAAATTACTCTTTTTGGATTTTTTGTTTCGAACTCTGCACCGCATTTAATACACTTATTTACGTACATTTAATATGCCCCTTTTTCTAAAAGCAAGAACCTTCTCTTATAAACGGATAATTTCTATAAACGTTTTCAAATTCAATGTTGATTAGAATATGTTCTACCTTAATTAATTAAAATATGAACCTTTATTATTATTTTATACAAAAAAATAAAATATTACAAGTTATTTTAATTATATCATCTTTATAAATTAGAAAATTAATTATTTTGAAGCTTGTTTAAGACTCAGTTGACCGCAGGCGGCATCAATATCCGCACCTCTTTCAAGTCTTACCGTAACTTTTTTCCCGGAAGCTTCAAGGATGTATTTAAATTTTAAAATATTATTTTTTTCCGGACGTTTATACGGGCTTTTTTCGTTTTGATTATATATTATTAAGTTTACGTTACTTTTCAATTTGGATATTGCGAAAGCAAGTTTTTTTGCATCCTCCAAACTGTCATTTACGTCTTTTATAAGTACATACTCTATGGTAACACGTCTTGATGTTTTTTCCGTGTACTTTTGTAAAGTTTCAATAAGAGAATCGAATTTATATTTTTTCGCAACGGGCATTATTTTTTCTCTTATTTCATTGTCAGGAGCGTGTAATGATATTGCCAAGGTGGATTGAAAATTTATATTCATTAATTTTTCAATACCGGGAATTATTCCGCAGGTTGAAACGGTTATTCTTCTTGCTCCGACTTGAAATTGCTCTCTGAATATTTTTATTGATTCAAGCATATTATCTATGTTTAAAAGCGGTTCACCCTGTCCCATGTATACAATATTTGTTACTTTTAATCCCGTATCAGATTGAATTAAAAATATTTGCTGAACAATTTCTTCAGAAGTCAAATTTCTTTTAAATCCTAATTTTGCAGTAGCACAGAAACTGCAATTCATCGCACATCCCACTTGAGTACTTATACACGCCGTTAAATTAGCACGGTTATCAAACCTCATCAATACTGATTCTACGCATGCTCCATCTTTAAGCTCAAACAAATATTTAATTGTTCCGTCCTTGCTTACTTGTTTATCTTTTATTGATAATGACGTAAGCACAGCTTTTTCTTTTAGAAGCTCTCTTGTTTGAACAGGTAAATCCGTCATATCATCAAAAGTTTTGACAGACTTTAAATATATCCAGTTATATACCTGCTTCGCTCTAAATTTTGATTGATTATTATCAATCATAAATTTTTCAAGCCCGCTTACATTTTTTCCGACTATTATAAATTTTTCCATATTGAAATCAATTTTAACATAAAATTTGTATTTAAAAATGTTCATGTTAAGATAGTTATTGAATAAATATAAGTCAAGGAGAAACAAATTGAGAAATTACGAATTATTATCAATAATCAAACCTAATATCGATTCAGAAGAATTTGATAAGCTGTCTTCAAAAATAGAAGAAACAATTACATCGCTTGAAGGCAAAGTTACTTCTACGGATAAAATAGGCCGTAAAAAATTATCATACGATATTCAAGACTACAGAGACGGTTATTTTGTTGTACATAACTTTGAAATGGAACCTAATCAGGTTGAAAAATTCAGAAGACAATTAAGACTTAACGAAAATATTTTAAGAATCATGTTTCTTGAAACATCTGAAGTTAAAGCATAACTTAATCGGAGAAAAATATGTCAATAGCAAAAGCAGTATTATCAGGGATTGTATACAGAAATCCCGAAAAAAGATTTACGGGTAATAATATTCCCGTTACTTCTTTTACATTAAATATTGACGAAAAAGAACAAACTCTTATTAGAATTATAGCAAGAGGTAATTTGGCGGAATCAGTAGAAAGTTCCGTATCAAAAGGAGATAAAATTGTTATTGAAGGAAGACTTCAAGTCTCTTCAATTCAAGCGGAGGATGGTTCGGAAAAAAGAATTATGGAAGTTGATTTATCAAGTTTTGAATCTTGTTCGGCTTCTTCTCAACCGTCCGCTCAATCTCAAAATTCCAAATCCGATGACGTCGTTAAATTCTCTGAAGTAGAAATGGATGATGTTTTAATCGGTGAAGAAGAAATTCCGTTTTAATTAAATTAATTAGAAAATAGAGGGAAATATAATGGCAAAAGAACAAGTAGAAAAGAAAAAACGTAAAAATTGCAGTTTCTGTGCAGATAAAATAGAAACTATTGATTACAAAGATGCTCAAAAATTAAGAAAATATTTAACAGAAGCAGGTAAAATTCTTCCGAGAAGGATTACGGGTACTTGCGCAGAACATCAAAGAAAATTAGCAAAAGCTGTTAAAAAAGCCAGAGAAGCTTCTCTTCTTTGCTACGTTTTTGAATCATAAATTTTTAATACATTTTTATATGAAAAGAGAACTTTTCAGTTCTCTTTTTTATTGTATAAAATCAGTCCTGCAAAATATGTACAGTTGACCTGGTTGATATATTGTCGGCAACATCTGTCGGAATATAAGGATAACGCCCTATTCTTGACGTATTATAATATGATTTCCTATAATGATTGTGCGGAGGTATGTTTGATAAATTGTTTCCATGCCTATAACTGAATCTGTTATTGTTAAAATTATGTCTCGGATAATTTCTGTGCAGAGGTTTATTAAAATAGTTATAACCATTATGATACGGACAGTATCCGTACGGATTATCAACAAAATTCATAAATTCGTTTCTGTATAAATTGTTTGCAAATGATGATGTCATTGAAGGTGTATATCCCGTAATTGTACCTGTATCAAACATTGAAGAAGAAATATTGTTTAAAAAGTTTTTTATTACCCCTTTATTTTTTGGAGTGTAATATCTGTCCTCAGGATAAGAAAATGTAGCTATATTTGAATTAGAGTGCATTCTTTTTAATGTATCAATTCTGGAGTCAATATCTCCCGATTGAGTCATTCCGAGTAAATCAGTTTCAAGCCTTTTTATCCTTGAACCGTAATCTTCATTTGAATATATATTTCCGTACATCGACATTTCTAAATTTTCTATGTCTTTATCTGCAAATGCATAAACACTATTCATAAATAGCAATAAAATACTCAAATATAATAAAATTTTTCTCACCATAATTTTTCTCTCCTGAATTAATATAGGAGAAAAAACAACATAAATTTAACAGCCATTAAGATATTCAAAAGTATAATTAATCTAAATTTTTAAGAATAAATAAAGTTTCATTAACGTTAACAAGCAGTGAATCTAATTTGTTTTGGAGATTTTCTTTTGTATATTTATTATTTTCTGACGTATAAGGAATATATTTTTCGTACACTAACCCTTGAGTTCGGAAATTAGCTGTTTCTCTGGCTTCCTGAGATAACGCAATTAACCTTGTATACGAAAGATATGCGCT
Source organism: Candidatus Gastranaerophilales bacterium (assembly GCA_947632315.1). Classification (GTDB taxonomy): domain Bacteria; phylum Cyanobacteriota; class Vampirovibrionia; order Gastranaerophilales; family Gastranaerophilaceae; genus Avigastranaerophilus. Next base: position 6,449 of record CANROV010000023.1, on the reverse strand, counting down.
TTCAGGTTTATCTTTATATTCAATTCTTATATACTCAACATTATCTATAAGATTACTTACTATTGCGTTAAACTTTTGTATATCTTTATTATTATTAAGACACGCTCTTAATTTTTCCAAAATTATTATAACTGAATTTACATCATTAAAATATTTTGTAGTTTTATCCTTTTTTATAATTATATCTACATAATTATTATCTTCTCTCGGAATAGGTTTTAACTCTTTTTCATTTTGTTTATCAAGCTCTTCAATTGAATAAGGAGCAGAACTTTTTTCCGATATTTCTTTTCTTAAATAGCTAAACTCAGCCTCAATATCAGGAAGAGTCCCCACATATCCGGAGCCTGTTGTAATAAATGCTATAAAAATAATAAATAAAGATACAAAAATCTTTTTCATACTATTATTATACTTATTTTTATTTGAAAGTGAATAAAAATTATGTTTTAATTTACTAGGAGTTATTTATGAAAAAGATACTATTTCCTATATTAATTCTCGTAATAATATTTTTTACGGGCTGTAATAAAAAACCTGAACTGACTACTCTCGATAAAATTATTGAAAGAGATATTTTAATTGTAGGAGTAAAAAATGATTCAAAGCCGTTAGGGTTTATTAATAAGTCAGGCAATTATGCGGGGTTTGATATAGATATTGCAAAGTATATTGCAAAAGACCTTCTTGGCAGCGACAGAAAGATTAAATATGTTGCGGTTACCCCTAATACAAAAATTGAAGCAATAACGTCAGGTGAAGTGGATATGGTTATTGCAGCTATGTCCATTACCCCTCAGCGTGAGTATTTCGTGGATTTTTCCGCACCCTATTATATTGCGGGTCAATCTGCCTTGGTAAAAAAAGACAGCAATATATTTCACTTCGCTGATTTAAAACATAAAAAAATTATTGTTGTTCTCGGTACTACAGCTGAAAAAAACATCAGAAGAATTATTCCTACAGCCTCATTAATCGGTTACAAAAACTACAGCGAAGCTTTTAAAGCATTTAAAGCAGGAGAAGGAGATGCTATTTCCAGCGATAATACTATTCTTTCCGGTTTCTTAATTGATAATCCGGAATACAGAATGCTTAAAAATCGTATATCACAAGAACCTTACGCTATCGCTATTAAAAAAGAAGATAATCCTAAACTGAAAAAAAATCTTAATATCATTATTAACAGAATTTCAAAAGACGGCACTATTAAAGATTTAAAAACGAAATGGAATATTCGTTAATTTTACATAGCTTTTATTATTCTAACACCGTTTTGTATTCCTATCATATTCATTGATATCCAAAATATATCTCTGGCTCTCTTTATATCTTTATCTTCAGTTACAGCAGGTATATTATAGTATATTTCTTTTGTTTTACAATCTATTAATTTCATATATTTTGCCTCGTATATATATAAAGTATATAACTATATACATATTTCTTAATATTTAATAATAGTTACATTTCTTAATATATGATTAACAGAATTTCAACAGACATTTATTCGATAAATTACATACTAATTCCGCACTGAGCTATAACGTCAGCGAAATCACGACAAAGTATTTTAGAAAACGTTTCAGGGTCAATTTGAGTTGCAACTAATGAAAGAATATCCTGAGGCATTTGTTGAAGCATTGGCATAAACTCATTTGTTTCAAGTACTAAAAGTGACTTTAGAATATCATCTTTTTGCATTGTTCTAAAAGGAAATACCATAGCTTCAGGCGAGAACAGTTGAAATAATTCAGGTTTTTGTCTTAATGAATTATATATTAATTGACGCTTTCCTTCCGGTTCAAATGATAAAATGGCACTTTTAAAATTATCATCATCCATAGAGCTTAACTGAGAAATAATTTTATCACTGCTGTCATAACAAGGCTGTCCCGAAATATTCTCCATCATTTTTTGAAGTTGTATTTCATCAACATTTTCCATAGATTTTAATAAAATGTTTTTATCAAGTTTATCAGACATTAAAAATTCATTCATAAATTCTTCAGGCAATTTTGAAAGAAATTTTTCAGGCGACATTGTATTCAACACAACTTTTGCAAGGCTTTCAGGTTTTAAAAGCATCATCAGATTTATAATCATATCGGGATTAAAAACACTAATACCCAATACCAGCTGTTCAGGCTGCATAAAAGGCATTATATTCATTAAATCTTCTTTATTCATATGTTGAAGAATCAAATATCTGTTTTTAGGTTCAACCAGATTAAATAACTTAAGAAGTTCATCAGGGTCAGAAAGAATTTTCATTAAATATTCAGCGGCTTTATAATTACCTTGTTCCGCTTCTATTTCCATGATTTCAGTGATGCTTTTATTACGGTATTTTTCTAATGCCTGATACCCTATATTAAAGCACCTTTGCAAATATGAAAAATCTATGTCTAAACTTATCATATTTCACCTGATGTGTTTATCTGTATATTATTATAAAGTCTTTTTATTTATATAAATTTAACTAAACTATTAAATTTGTTACAAAATTTCATACATAAAATAGAAAGTTTTTTTTTATTAATTTATAATGTTTTCAGGTGAATTTATGAACAAAAAATCTCTAATATATATATATATAATTATATCATTTATATTTATTCAAACTTGTTGTTTTGCACAGTCATTAGCAGAAAAGAAAAAAAACATAATTGCTGTTTATAACTCTAATAATCTGGAAGAAGCTTATAATATGATTTCTTCAATAACAGAAGATGAACGTGATTATGAATTATGGTATCTGCTGGGAAATTTATCTCAAGATTTAAGTAATAATACAAATGCAGAATTTTTCCTTCAAAAATCAATCAATATGAATCCTGAGTTCGACAAAGCGCATTACAATCTTGCAAATATTTATTTAAAAAGTGGAAAATACAATAAAGCAATTGGAGAATACAAGCTTGCTATAAAATACAAAAAAGATTTTCCTTATTATTATTATAATTTAGGATGTGCTTATATAGGCATAAAAGATTATAAAGAAGCAAAGAATAATTTTCAAAAAGCTATTAAATTAAATAATAAAGAAGCTGATTTTTACTATAATTTAGCATTCGCTGAAAAAAACTTAAATAATGAAAAAGAAGCAAAAACAGCACTTGAAATGTATAATAAATTAAAAGGCAGTGAAGATTTATAAATATGTATGATTATTTAAAGGGACATCTTGTTTCAAAACAATTAAATTCATATAGGGGTGCGCATATAGTGCTTGATGTTAACAATATCGGTTATCTGATTCATACAGGCATCAGCACAATTAACAGGCTTGAGGAAGGGGAAGTTAAAATTTATGTTTCGCTTTCTCATAAAGAAGATTCTATGTCATTAACAGGTTTTATTACAAAAGAAGAACGTGATATTTTTAATATTTTGCAAAGCGTTTCAGGTATAGGAGTTAAACTTGCTCTTTTAATATTAGACGAATTTTCTATATCTGAACTTGTTGATATTATGATTAGAGAAGATTTTAAAGAGCTTTCAAGAGCAAAGGGAGTCGGGGTTAAAGTTGCACAAAAAATTATTCTTGAATTAAAAGATAAATTGATTAACTGGGCAAAGGTTACACCTGATGATATTGAAGATATTGAAATTTCAAAAGATGTTAATAAAGAAGTTATTATTGAAGTACAAAGTGTATTAATTTCATTGGGCTATAGTGAAAATGAAGCTAAAGGTGCTATAAAAGAAGTATTAAGTTATAAAAAGGATTGTTCAAAAACAGAAGATATACTTAAATATTCTTTGGAATATTTATCAAGAGCATTATAAAAGAGGCAGATTATGAAAATATTATATGCGTCATTTGAAGTTTCACCGTTTACAAAGGTAGGAGGACTCGCTGATGTTATGGGGTCTTTGCCGAAGCATATTGAGGACAAGGACACTGAAATTGCCGTTTTTACTCCGTTAATAGGAAGTATTGATAAACAAAAATATAATATTAAAGAACTCGAAAATTCAAGACTGCAATTAAAGTTTGGTTATGCTGAATATGTATTTACGCTTTACATGTGTAAAATGCCTAACACTAATATAAACGTATTTTTTATTGACAATCCTAAGTTTTACTCGTGTTTTCACAGTGTATATCCTCAAGGCATTGACAGCTGGTACGAGCAGGAAAGATTTATATGTTTTTCAAAAGCGGTATTAGAATACGCACGAGCGCTCAATTTTAAGCCTGATATTATTCACTGTAATGACTGGCATACGGCTATGATACCCGTTTGGCTGAAATCTTCATATAAAAACGACGAATTTTACAAAAACACCAAAACAGTATTTTCAATACATAATTTGGCATATCAGGGGAGATATTTCCCTGAAATTTTAGACTTTGCAGGTATAAACAGAGATGAAGTATATCATGAAAACGGACTTGAACATTGGGGTTATTTAACCTGGATGAAAGGTGCAATTAATTATTCCGATAAAATTATTGCCGTTTCCCCTAACTATGCAAAAGAAATACTCACTTATAATTACGGCGAAGGCATGGATTGGGCATTAAGAAATAATCAATACAAATTAACGGGGATATTAAACGGTATTGATTATACGGAATTTAACCCGGAAACGGATAAATTGATTAAATATAATTACAATTCAGAAAATCTGTTAAATAAAGAAAAATGCAAGCAGGATATATTAAAAGACTATTGGCTTGAATACAAGAAAGATAGACCTTTAATAGCAATAATTTCAAGACTTGTCGAGCAAAAGGGAATTGATCTTTTAAAAGCTGTTGAAAATGAATTAAGAGATATTGAAGCGGATTTAATTATTTTAGGAAGCGGAGAAAAGAGGTATGAAGATTTCTTTGTTTGGTTAAGTTACAATTCAAAAAACATAAGAGCCAGAATAGAATATAGAGCAGACTTATGCAGCAAAATATATGCAGGAGCGGATATGTTTCTTATGCCGTCAAGGTTTGAACCGTGCGGTTTATCTCAATTAATATCAATGAAGTACGGAACAATTCCTATTGTAAGAGCTACAGGCGGGCTTGATGACACAGTAAATGCATACCCGAATGAAAACGCTGACGGTTTTAAATTTTATAATTATAATGCTCAAGAAATGCTTGGTGCCGTTCAATATGCAATAAATACATATAATAATAAAACCGAATGGCAAAAATTAATAAAAACCGCTATGAATTCTGATTTTTCGTGGGCTAAAAGCGCCAATAAATATAAAGAAATTTATAAAGAATTAGTCCGTTAAAATTACTAAAATTAAATATATCCAAACACTTTTATTAATTTAGGCTTATAATTTTTTCTTATACGTGAAACGATTTTTAACGGTATTGTTTCTAAATTGCTGATACCTTTTCTCGGTTTTGTATTAATTATAATTTTATCGGGATAATTATTTTGAGAATACAAAGTTAATACGGCAATTTCAGGAATATTGCCAAATCTCATCGGGCCTATATTTCCTATTCCGCTTGTAACATATAAATGTTTATTATTTTCAACAATATACCCCTTTAAATACCGCTGTTCATAAATAGAAGAGCAAAATACTCCTCCGATAAACGGGAAATATATCTGACCGCCATGTGTATGCCCCGCAAGTGCCAATGATATGTTATCAGGTAAAAGCGGAAATGTATCAGGATTATGTGTTAATACTATAACTGATTTTTTTGTTTTACTGATTAATTTAGCATTATAATCATAATGCCAAAAATCTCTTAATCCGTATATATTTAAAGGCTTTGAATTAACATTAACACTAATAAATCCATCTTCTAAAACTTTAATATCTGCCTTTTTGATAATTGGCGCAATCGGCAATAACTCGTCATAATCATGATTCCCCATAACCGAATAAACACCATATTTTGCTTTTAAATCAGAAAAAACAGATGATACATTACCTGCTTTAACCTTTTTTGAATAATATATACCTAAAGAATCATAATCGCCCAACAGAAATATAAAGTCAGCATTCTGCTTATTAACTTTATTTACTATCTTTTTTAGCTGAACTTCATCAATACCAAGTCTGCCTATATGGAAATCAGACATAACAACTACTTTTAGCCCATTATGCTCGCTTTGATAATTTGGCAAATATAAGTTATATTTATTAACCTTTATTAATTTAGGTTCAATAAAAACAGAATATACAATTCCTAATACAAATATAATTAATATAATATATATAATCTTTTTTACAATTTCATCCCATTTCATAGTTTTTTCCCGATAAATTTATTATAACCCAATATAATTTTAATAGTATTTTCTCAAATTATTAAGTTTTGTAACGTAGATATATATCGCTATATGTATTACCATTTATGCATTTGGGGCATTTTTGATTTTTAGTATATACTTTTTGTATACTTTGTATAGCAATTTTAAATATCTTTTTGTTTTTATATATGTACGGATACGAACATAAAGGATTTT
>CANROV010000022.1 GCA_947632315.1 Candidatus Gastranaerophilales bacterium | reverse complement strand
CTTATACATCGTTTTTTTTGAATAATTAATTTTTCATTAATATTTTAAAGAAAAATGAAAAATGATTGTATAAAAGAAATAAGGAAGGTAGAGTAAAGGAGGAAAATAATATGACAATAAGACCATTAGGTGACAAAATTGTTATTAAAGTTATTGAAGATGCCGAACAAACATCAGGAGGAATATTTATTCCTGACAGTGCAAAAGAGAAATCACAAAAAGGTGAAGTAATTGCCGTAGGACAAGGTAATGTTAATGAAAAAGGCGAAAGAGATCCTATGGATGTTAAGGTAGGAGAAGTTGTTTTATTTGCAAAATATGCAGGAACTGATGTAAAAATATCAGATGAAACATTAAAAATCATGTCAGTTTCTGATGTACTCGGAGTAATCGAAAAATAGTTTTTTAAGGGAGAAAATAAAATGGCAAAAAAAATTATATTTGATGAAGAAGCACGCAAAGGTCTTCTCAGAGGTATAGATGCAGTAGCCGATGCAGTTAAAGTTACATTAGGGCCAAAAGGAAGGAATGTAATATTAGAAAAAAAATTCGGTTCACCACAAATTGTAAATGATGGTGTAACTATTGCAAAAGAAATAGAACTGGAAGATCCATTGGAAAATTCAGGCGCACAATTATTAAAAGAAGTATCATCAAAGACAAATGATGTAGCAGGCGACGGAACAACAACAGCTTCAGTATTGGCTCAAGCAATAGTTAGAGAAGGAGTCAGAAACTTAACAGCCGGAGCTAATCCAATGTGTATGAAACGCGGGATGGATAAAGCAGTTAATATAGCACTTGAAACAATTAAAAGAATGTCTCAAAGTGTTGATTCACAAGAAAAATTAGCTCAAGTTGCTACAATTTCCGCAGGAAACAATGATGAAATAGGAAAATTAGTAGCCGAAGCTATGGAAAAAGTAGGACACGATGGCGTTATTACCGTTGAAGAATCAAAATCAACTGGAACAAATTTAAAAGTTGTAGAAGGTATGCAATTTGATAAAGGATACATTTCACCATACTTTGTTACCGATGCTGAAAGAATGGAAGCAGTTTTAGAAGATGCTTATGTATTGTGTGTTAATAAGAAAATCAACTTAATTGCTGATTTGGTACCTATATTGGAGCAAGTTGCAAGAGACGGCCGTTCTTTATTAATTATAGCTGAAGATGTTGAAGGTGAAGCGTTAGCTACATTAGTTGTTAATACAATGAGAAAAGTATTAAGAGCTGTAGCTGTTAAAGCTCCCGGATTCGGTGACAGAAGAAAAGCTATGCTTGAAGATATTGCTATTTTAACAGGCGGTCAATTATTTACCGAAGAATTAGGTATCAAACTTGAAAATGTAACAGTTCAAATGTTAGGTCAAGCAAAACGTGTAACTGTAACAAAAGATGATACAACAATAGTTGTAGGTGATGAAACAAAACGAGCAATTGAAGAACGAGTTAAATTAATCAAACGTCAGATTGAAACTTCTGACAGCGAATACGATAAAGAAAAATTGCAAGAGAGATTAGCAAAATTATCAGGCGGAGTTGCTGTAATAGAAGTAGGTGCAGCTTCTGAAGTTGAACTAAAAGAAAGAAAATTAAGAATAGAAGATGCACTTAATGCAACAAGAGCTGCAAAAGAAGAAGGTATTGTTCCCGGAGGCGGTGTTGCTTTAATTAGAGTTATGCAAGACTTAGAAAGAGCAATTAACACTGTATCTTATACAACAGATGATGAAAAAGTAGGATTTAGAATTTTACTTGATTCTTTATATATACCTTTAAAACAAATTGCTGATAATGCCGGAGTAAAAGGTGAAGTAGTAGTTGAAACAGTAAAGAAACTACCTGTAAACGAAGGCTATGATGCTATGACAAATAAATATGTAGATATGATTAAATCAGGTATTGTTGACCCGGCAAAAGTTACAAGAAGCGCACTTCAAAATGCGGTATCCGTAGCAGGAATGCTTCTAACAACGGAAGCTGCAGTAGTTGATATTCCTGAAAAGAAAGCTGCACCGGCTATGCCGGATATGTCAGGCATGGGCGGAATGGGCGGCATGATGTAGCGAAATTCCGAACGGATGAAATCCGGTAAAGCGAAAGCCGAAGTGACGACAGCGAAGCGAAGGAACGACAGGCTGAAGCGAAAGGAATTTCAAGAAGCGAAATTCCGAACGGATGAAAATCAAGCGTCATTGACCTTGACCCAAAAACTTTAAAAGAGAGCTTTAATAGCTCTCTTTTTTTATTGTTGTTATATAATAATCTTATGATTAGACAATTTTTACCTATAATATTATTAACAGTATCCAATATATTTATGACGTTTGCCTGGTACGGACATTTAAAATTTAAAAGTACGGCATTATGGATAGTTATTCTTGTAAGCTGGGGAATCGCTCTTTTAGAATATTGTTTTCAGGTTCCTGCTAACAGAATCGGGCATGAATATTATTCCGCAGCACAATTAAAAACAATACAGGAAGTTATAACTTTAATAGTATTCAGTGTTTTTTCCGTTTTATATTTAAAAGAAGAATTCAGATGGAATTACTTAGTCGGCTTTGTATTTATAATTTTTGCGGTATTTTTTATTTTTAAAAAATGGTAATTACTAAACATATTAATAAAATAACGCAAACGGCAATCATTATTTTTAAAGCAATCCATGTATTTTTTAAATGTTTTTCTAATCTGATTATTTTTTTAGACGGAAAACCTAATGCTTTAATGTAAAGATTTGAATATTGATTTTTAATAGTGTTAAGTGTATCAATACCACCGTTCACATAATAACAGTCAATAATATCTTTAAATTTTGGAAGGAAAATATTATTTAAATAATCTTCACTTTTATCGGTTAGGTCATTGTAAACTTTATTATAAAAATTTATAAGTTTTATTCCGTATTTTAAGTAAATTTTTTCTTCGGTAAGTCCGCTCCAAATACCTTGGGGGTGAATTCTATATACGGACATTACATCTCTTAACATCCCTATTTTCCCGATTTTGGCATGTATTAGGTGTATAAACCAATCTCCGGGGAAGATTTCTCCCCCCCCCCAGTCGAAATCTTTTATATCGCTATCGGCAAATCTCCACCTGTATAGGGCTGTATTTGTCTGCATAAAATTGCTTTTTAATAAATTATCAAAAGTAGTACCTATTCTCAATAATTTTTTGATTGGTTGTATAACATCTTTTTTGTCGGAATTTTCATAAACAATTCTTCCGGGGTGAAAACAAATAGAATAATCAGGATGTTTTTCCATAAAATCCACTTGCTTTTGCAGTTTGTAAGGGTCAGTGAAATAGTCATCACCTTCATTGTTAATCAAATATTTAGTTTTTGCTTTTGAATAACAAAATGCTCCATTTCCTCGAGGCCCAATATTTTTCTCTTGAAAAAAAGCTTTTATTTTATCAGGATATATATCTGCATATTTCTTTATAATTTCAGGTGTTTTATCGGTAGAACAATCATCAGAAATTATAAGCTGGAATGGGAAATTTGTTTTTTGCATCATAACACTTTTTATTGCTTGTTCAACATATTTTTCCTGATTATAAGTAATCATACAAACGGAAACTAAATAATTATTATCCATTAAAACTTCTTTTCCTTATCCAAGACTTAATTTTATGCCTTAATTATATTAATAAATTCAGAAATAAACAAGTATTAACTAAAATATACACTGTTTAACAGATATAAATTGTAATAAAAATAATATACTATATTTATATATGAATTATAAATTTTTAAAAGAAGAAACATACAATTTAGTAACAAATGGCGAAATTGATAAATCGGTATTTAATTCATACATCGCTTTTGAAGATGATTATTTTATATTAAATCATAATATAAATGCGGTTGCTGACATAATTAAATTTCTGAAAAACCAGCAGAATATTTTTATTTTAAATGGGTTTATGGGAGCAGGGAAAACAAAAATTGCCGATTTTATTATGAATTTTATAGATGAAAATGTATTAGTATTTAAAAATTCATATCAAGAAGCAATAAATTTAGATGATGTTTTATTAAATTTATTTAAAGATTTTTCAATATATCACAATCAAAAAAAATTTATACTGCCAAAAGTAGAATCAGCTATATTTTCCGATAAAATAAATGCTTACATAAAATATTGTGATATGCCTATGTTATTTATTTTTGATTCTTTTGAAATAAACATGCGTTCAAAGGATACTCAAAAAGATATATTAGGTTTTATAAATTATTTAAGTCATTATGAAAAAGTTAAAATAATAATATGTTCAAGAACATTCAGAAAAGAACACATGCCGGATGGTAATGATATATTCAATGTTTCATTGTCGTCATTAACAAAAGAAGAAGTAGTTGATTATTTAAATATTAATAATATAAACGGCAGTAATTATGAGACAGAAGAATTTTATAAGACTATAAGAGGTCATTATCTATTATTAGAACTATCCGTAATGATAATGAATCTTTTAGATATGTCGTTAACAACGTATTCAACGGAATATAAAAAATCGTCCAAAAATTTTTTGGAATTCATAATATCAAAAATATTATCCGTAACGGCCGAAAAATATACGGGAGTAATATTACTTTTAAGCACAATTCGACATGGAGTAAGTGCTGAATTCCTCATAAACAGAATGATATGTACTTATGAAGATATAGAATTTCTATTGAATAAACACGTAATTGCGGAAAAATTCGGGAAATATTATGTTAAAGATTATGTAAAGAATGAGTATATTAATATAGTTAATGCTGAAACCAAATTAAGGACTCATAAATATTTAATTGAATTATATGAAAATGAATTACCGTTAAAACCATTTGACCGAGAATTATTCTTATCGAGGCAGACAATGCGTCAGGAAATTTCTTATCATACAAAAAAGGCAGAAAATATAAATAATGAACTGGAACGATCAATAAAACAAAATGCAAATTTAATGCAGGGAGTCAATTATTTAAGCTATTCAAAAACAAGCGGGTATGATGAAGAAACAATGAAAAGACCCAAGCGCTATATAAAAAGCATAAAAAAAACTTATGATAATCGTGCGAGGTTTGAGCTTTCAAATGAAGATTCGCTTCTTTTAAACCGAGTCAGTGCCAAAGAAGATAATTTGACTCAAAGTTTACAGCAAATAGTAAACAGTTCCGAAAAAAATCAATATGATACTGAACAAGTTGATGAAATAAGTGACAATATAAAAATACCCGACTCATTGGATGATTATATTGAAATAGCGCAGGAATATGAAAAAGCATATAATTATTCAAGTGCAATATTATATTATAAAAAAGCATTGTCATATAACGAAGATAAACTATATTCGGTAAAAGAGCCGATATTATATACAAAGCTGGCTATATGTTATAAAAAAGTGCAAGATGCTGAAACAGCGATATTAATGTATGAAAAAGCTTATGATATATATAAAACCGAATATCCGGAAAAAGCTAACAGGATTTTATTAAGTATTGCTCAAATATATAATGAACTTTATAAATTTGACAATGCAAAAGAAGTATATAAAAGGATATTATATTCCGGTAATATAACACCTGAGACCGAAATAAAAGTTTATCTTGATATAGCGGAAGTAGATGATAATAATCTTGATACAATATCTGCATTAGAGAATGTAAAAAAAGCTTTAACTTTAGCGGAAAAATTAAATGATATAAAATTATTGTCTCAATGTTATTTCAAATATGCATTATTTCTTGATGATTCAGGGAAAACTGATTTTGCATTAAAGTATTACTTAAGGTGCATACAATTGTCAAAAGATCCTGATGTGAATAATTATTTAGCTGCAGCATATTCAAATCTGGCAGAAATATCTTATGACAGCGGTAATTATAATTCCTCAAAAATGTATTATGAACTTGCTGTTGAAACTGATAAATATTTAAACAATTATGAAGGATTGTATTATTCATATTCAAAACTTGCGGAATTATACAAAAATGAGGATTCTGAAAAAACATATGAATATTTAATAAAAGCACTTTCATCAGCAAAACATTTTGATGATATAACTTATGTTGTTAGTGTTTATATTGAAATAGGTGATTATTACTTAGAAAAACAAGATTATAAAAGAGCTTTAAAATCTTATATTTTAGCAAGAAATCTTGCTCCCGCTAACAGTGATGATGATATTGTTTCCCGTATTACCATAAAAATAAATAAAATTAAAACTTTAACAGGTGATGTCGAATACATAAGATTAATTAATGAAATAAAGAGAAAACATTGAAATATGATAAATTAGAAAATTTGAATATTAAATTATCCGAGAATCAAACAAATATTTTGAAAAAGTTTGAAAATTTATTTCTGCAATATAATAAAACGATTAATTTAATAAGTAAGAATGATGAACAATATTTTTTTGAGAAACATATATATGACAGTTTATCAATAAATCTGTTTATAAAAGATAAACAGCAAATAAAAAAAATAATGGATATAGGAACGGGAGGAGGCTTTCCGGCCGTTCCGATTTCGATATGTTTTCCGGATATAGAAATAACTGCTGTTGACTCGATAAACAAAAAGATAAATGTAATAAAGACTTTTGCACAAGAGTTACAGCTTAAGAATCTTACGTTAACAGACTCAAGGGCGGAAGATTTGCCTGAAAACTTAAAAAACTCATTTGATATGGTTACGTCAAGAGCTATGGCGCAATTAAGAGAAATACTTGAATATTCCATTCCTTTTGTTAAAACGGGCGGATATTTTATTGCTTATAAGTCATTGAAAGCAGATGAAGAATTGATTAATGCTCAAAATGCTTTAAAAGTATTAAATACAAAACTTATCCAAAAAATCGAGTATGAAATTCCCGTTGAAGAAAATCCAAAGCGTGTATTATTAATATTTAAAAAATTAAAACAAACTCCCGTACTTTACCCCAGAAAAAACGGGCAGATTAAAAAAAATCCGTTATAAAATATTTTTAAATTCGTTAATTATTTGAGTTTTATTTATATTATCAAGTTCTTTAATACAGCCTAAAATTACAACATCCGTATACATTTTAAGCTCTTTAATAAAATTCAGGCTCGCTAAATCGTCTGTATTATTAGGAATTCTGTTAATAACAATTCCTTTAATGTTAATACCGTTGGTTTTTGCATAGTGAATTGTTAGAAGTGTGTGATTTAATCTTCCTAAAAAAGGCACGCTGACAATAATTATCGGAATGTTTAGAACTTTGATTAAGTCTGCGCAAAGCATATTATCGGCTGCGGGGGCTAACAATCCTCCTGCTCCTTCTACTAATGTAATATCATTATGTGAAGAAAATTCTTTAAAATCTGTTTTTATTTTTTCGATATTTATTGTTACGCCCGCTAACCTTGCTGCGAGTGCGGGGGAAACTTCTCCCTCTAACAGATATGAACATTTTGTTTTTATGTTAGAGGATAATTCTTTAACAGCTTCAAGGTCGGGGGCTAAAAATTCATTGTTCCTTTTTATTGCACCTGACTGTAAGGGCTTAAAAACTCCTACTGCTTTGCCTTCCGCCTCTAAGGCTAATGCTATACCTTTTGTTACAAATGTTTTTCCTATATCTGTATCAATTCCCGTTATAAAATATTCCATATTTACTCCTCGTCGGGAAGCACTTTGTTTAGTGCTTTATAAGCAATATCCGTTAATTTTTCAATTTCTTTCTCCGTAATAATATAAGGGGTTATAAAATAAATGCAGTTCCACATAGGGCGAAGTATAGCACCAAGTTTAAGCCCTTCAATATATATTTTCTTTCCTATACCCTCTTCATAAGTAAACGGTTCTTTTGTTTTTTTATCTTTTACCAATTCGACTGCACAAATCATGCCTGTTTGACGCACATCTCCAACATTTTTATGATTTTTAAATTTTTCAAGTTCTTTTGAAAATTTAGCTATTTTAGGTTTTAAATATTCTTCGATATTCATTTTTTCAAGGATTTTAAGGTTTTCAAGTGCAACAGCAAGCGCTAAAGGATAAGCGGTATAGCTGTGACCGTGGTAAAAAGTTTTATATCCGTCTATATCGTCATCATAAAATGCATTATAAATTTCATCCGTTGTTACGGTAACGGATAAAGGCATATATCCTGCTGTTATTCCTTTTGCAGCACAAATAATATCGGGAACAATATCTGCGTGTTCATACGCAAAAAGTTTGCCCGTTCTGTAAAATCCCATAGCTACTTCATCATCTATAAGAAGAATATTGTATTTGTCGCAAATACTTCTTAATTTAGTTATGTATTTAGGCGGATACATAATCATTCCGCCTGCTGCTTGTACTAAAGGTTCAATGATAATACCCGCAATATTTTGAGCCTCTTCTTTTAAAATATTTTCAACACTTTCAAGACACTCACAATTGCATGTTTCCTTTTCGCAGTTCATGGGACATCTGTAGCAGTATGGGCTTAAAGCTTGTCTTATTTCAAAAAGAAGCGGTTTATAAAGCTTATGGTACATATCAATTCCGCCAACAGAAACAGCGCCTAATGTATCTCCGTGATATGAATTTTTAAGTGCAATAAATTTTTTCTTTTCAGGATGTCCTTTTAATACCTGATATTGATAAGCCATTTTTAAGGCAACTTCAACGGCTGTAGAACCGTTATCAGAAAAGAAAACGTGATTTAACTTATTATTAATTAATTTTACAAGTTTTTTAGCAAAACTAATGGCAGGTTTATGAGAGAAGCCTCCAAATATAACATGTTCAATCTGCTTGGATTGCTTATATAATGCTTTATTTAATTTTTTGTTTGAATGCCCTAACGTATTCACCCACCAGGAAGAAACTGCGTCAATATATTTATTTCCGTCAATATCTTCTAAGTATATTCCTTTTCCTCTTTTTATAATAATCGGCTTATTATCTTCATTTTCAAGTGATTTCATTTGAGTAAAAGGTCGCCATATATATTTTAAATCATCTTCAAGAAGTTGTTTTTTATTCATTATTATTCTCCAATCCCCTCGTATATATTATATTATGAATAAAAAAATAAGATTATAAATATATTAACTATTGACTGATAATGGCTCTAATCTGATAATATATAAAGTATTAAAAAAATAAAAAAGGAGTAATTATGAAAGTAATGTTGTTAAACGGTTCACCGCATGAAACCGGAAATACTTATCTTGCACTTGAAGAAATAGCTAAAACTTTAAAAGAAGACGGAATTGATTCCGAAATATTTTATGTGGGAAAAGAAGCTGTAGCGTCCTGCATGAGCTGCGGAGCTTGTTCAAAAATAGGCAAATGCGTAATAACAAAGGATAGAGTTAATGAATTTGTTGAAAAAATGACGGAAGCAGATGCATTAATAGTCGGTTCTCCCGTGCATTATGCAGCTGCAACAGGTGCGATAACATCATTTTTAGGCAGAGCATTTTTCTCAGGCTGGCGCTCGGGTAAAAATACATTCAGGCTAAAACCGGGTGCTTCTGTTGCGGTTGCAAGAAGAGCAGGAACTACTGCTACATTAGACCAGTTAAATAAATTTTTTACAATTTCACAAATGCCTGTAATATCAGGAAGATATTGGAACGAAGTACATGGCCTGACAGCTCCTCAAGTTAGTGAAGATATTGAAGGTATGCAGAATTTAAGATTTCTTGCACGAAATATGGCTTATTTCTTGAAATGTAAAGAAGCGGGACAAAAAGCAGGAATAAATCCGCCTGTTGAAGAAAATGTTAACTTCACTAACTTCATAAGATAAAATTTAAGCTTGTATCTCACACATACAAACAAATTTTTATTAAATTTTAACATTACCAACTTTGAAAGCAGGATTTCCCTGCATATAGCAATTATTTTTACAGCCTTTATATATAACGCTTAAAGGTGCAATTTTATTATTATTTCCTATTTTTGATTTTGGCAGAAATATTGTATTGGTACCGATTTGATTTTCATTACCTATACTAACATGACCGGTTATAGTTGTATTAGGCCCTACAAAATTTAAATCTCCCATGCATAAATCATGCCCTATTATTACACCGCCATTAAAAACATTACAATTTCCGATTTCTATATTAACAGTTGTTCTTAAAGGAGAAACGAATATATTTGCTTCACCGTATTTAACAGTTTCGTGTATTTCTATATCCTCGCCGATAAGAGTATAAAATTTTACATTCATTTTTTTTAAATCGTAATAAATTTTCTTTCTTATATCAGGATAACCGGCACCGATAATGCAATATTCATCATCTTTAAATTCATGCTCTGTGACTTCACCTAAATATAAATGCTGAAAGTTTTTATAATCAACAGTATGACCATAACCGCCGTGACCTAAGAACCCGCCGAATTTTATATCGCCATGTTTCATTAATTTAGTTAAATGGAAATAACACTCCCTGGCAAAAGCTCCTCCGCCTACAATATAAATGGTTTTCATTAAGCCGGCCCTTTCTGTTTTGATTATATGTGAAATAAGATGAATATGCAATTTATGTTTAATTTATAGAATATTTCCCGCATCAATTACATAGTTCTGACCGGAAATATATTTAGCTTCTTTTGATAAAAGATAAACAATCATATTTGCTACATCCATAGGTTCACCTATTCCAAAAGGATATTTATCTAATCTTTCATTGATAAAACTTTTAATAGTTTCTTCTTGTGTCATAGGAGTATCAATATCAGTCGGAGAAACGGTATTAACTCTAATCAAAGGTATAAATTCTTTTGAAATACACTTTGCCGAATTAATTAATGCTGCTTTTGCACCGCAATATGCCGTCATTCCTCTTTTCGCACCAACTCCGCTGGAAGAAGCAACTAATACAATTGAGGCATTGTCTTGTACTATATTTCTTTTATCCGTTAGTCCTTTCATCATAAATATCGGAGCATAATAATCAATTTTAAATACATCATCCATTGTTTTATAATCAAGTACTTTTAGAGGCGTTACATCTGTAATTCCTGCACAGTATGCCATGCCTGAGAATTTAGAATATTTATCTTTTAAAGATTTTACATAGTTTGGTAAATTTTCAATATCCTGAGTTAAGTCTTTAACCTCAATATGCATATTTTCAGGATATTTACATTTTGATTTCATTTTATTCAGACGTTCAATATTTCTTGCAACCGCAACAACACTTGCCCCGAGTTCGTTTAATAATATAGCCGTTGCTTCACCAATACCGGAGCTTGCACCCGTAACTATGTATAATTGTTCTTTTGAAAAATTTATCATTATAAAAATATGCTCCCGTTATTACTAAAAAAATTAAAATTAATTTAAAAATAATTTATTCTCTAAATAAAACATTACCTAAATCAAGTATATAACTTTGACCTGATATTTTTTGTGTTTTATCGGAAAGTAAAAACGCAACTAAATTAGCTGCATCTATTGGTTTTCCCCAGCCTGTTGGATACTCTTCGGATATTTCGTTATGTACAACGGAATTTTCATTTGTAACCATTGGTGTTTCCAATATAGAAGGGAGTATGCAGTTCATTCTTCCGCCCCTCATTGAAAATTCTTTGGATAAAGATTTTACGGAGCTGATTAATGCAGCTTTTGAACCTGCATATAAAGGCTGGCCTTTTGCGGATAATTTTGCATCTATTGAAGAAATATAAACAATTGAACAGCCTTTTCCTATGTTATTTCTTCTGTCAGCTACCCCTTTTGTCATTAATATCGGTGCAACATAATTTATATCAAAAATTTTTTTTATAGTTTCATAAGTAATTGTGTATAGCGGATTTATATCTCCAATTCCCGCACAGTATGCCATGCCTGAAAATTTAGAATATTTATCTTTTAAAGATTTTACATAGTTTGGTAAATTTTCAATATCCTGAGTTAAGTCTTTAACTTCAATATATATATTCTCAGGATATTTACATTTTGATTTCATTTTATTTAGGCGTTCAATATTTCTTGCAACCGCAATAACACTTGCACCAAGTTCATTTAATAAAATAGCAACGGATTCACCGATACCTGAGCTTGCACCCGTAACAATATAGAATTGTTCTTTTGAGAAATTTATCATTATTGGATTTTATCTCCGGCTAAATTAATAATATCAGAAACCGACTCTACTTTTGACTTAGCACTTAATGCCTCCATTGAAATCCTAATTCCAAATGCTTTATTGAAAAATGAAACAACCGACATTTTCGATAGTGAATCCCATTCTTCATAAGTATCAAGTTTATCTGTTTCTTTAATCGGTTCTTCTCTCTGTAAAATTTCTTCAAGCTCAATTAAAAATTCAGCTTTATTCATTAATTTCCCCTTTCATTTTTCTTCTCCAATAATTAATATAATTTTCTCTGTATTTTTTTAATTTAATTCTATCTGAATTTTGCGAGCTTTCTTGAAAATCTTCAGCTGTATTTTCTTCATCATTTGAGTGAATTTCGCTGACTTTATAGTCTTTAAGCTTTAGAATACGTGTGTTTTGCAAATTTAGAACAGCACTTGCACTTGCAAACCCGTTACCAAAAGCACTGCATAATATTTTATTTCTTGGAGTATTATCATCAAGCAGGGCAAGCGTAGTAGGTATTGAACACATTGTATTATTACCGTAATTTTCAAAAGCTTTGTAAGGAACTTTTATTTCATCCGTTTCATCAAAACCTGCAGCTTGAGCAACTGCTTGAACTATTTGTTTATTTGCCTGATGAAGGCATAATACATCTATATCTTCCTGTTTCATATTTGCAAAATTCAAAACTTCAATTATATTCTCAGGAACTTTTTTAATTGTAAAATCAAATACTTCAGCCCCGTTTAGATAATTATACAGAAGCCTGCTTTCATAACCGTTAGCCAATGTTAATTTTTCTTTTCTTAATTTGGAAAGAAGTTCAAAGTCTTCGTCATTATTATAATCCATTCTGAATCTTGTTCCTGAAAATGGGAAAATAATTGATTCAAATCCGCTTCCAAAAGTTTTAACAGCGAAGTAAGAATTAATTGGTTCTTCTGAATATTCAATTAATGTTGCAGTTCCTGCGTCTCCAAAGATTGGTGCAATATTTCTGTTTGTAATATCAGTACCTACCGAAGGAGTACTTGCATTAAGCAGTAATACTTTTTTGTGAACTCCGCTTTGAATTAATGAGGATACCAGATATAATCCCCATACCCAGCCGGGACAGCCTTGGTTTATGTCAGTTGCAATACATTCAGGCGATAAACCTAATTTATCGTGAATATAATAAGCTGTTGCAGGACTTATCACATCGGGCTGTTGAACAACATATATAAGTGCATCAATACTGCTTTTATCTATATTTAGTTCTTGTATCAGGTTTTGAGCCGCAAAAATCGCTAAATCAGAAGGATTGGTCGTTATCTCGGATACTCTCCTTTTGTAAAAACCGACCATCTTTCTCATTCTGTCTATTTTTTTTATATTGTTATCATAATATTGCGCTTCGTCATATATATTTATTTCTTTTTCAGGAACAACAGTGCTTATTCCGGTAATCTTGACGCAATTAAATACAGCTTTTGACATTTATTTTTTCCCCCCCCCCTTGACGTTTTTCAAAGTGGGGAACTAAATAAGATATTTATTATTTTACTATACAATAAAAAAAATACAAGTTTTATACTATGTATAAAAGTATTAATATTATAAGTAAAAGCAATAATATAATAGTAATGCCAATTATAAGTATATATTTACTGCGCTTCGTTTCTTTCTTTAATCTTTTTACAATATTATTGTACTTATCATTTTTTATTACTTCGTTATATATCCATTCATAATCAGTAGCAATTTTATTTAATCGTTCAAAATCTTTTTCTTCAAGACAAGCATCAATAAAATTTCTACAGTCTTTATTTGCCAGTTCATTTTTATAATTAAAATAATTTCTTACTTCATTATAAAAATTTAAAACTTTAAATCCGTATTTAAAATAAAATTCATTGGTTTGACCTGCATAATACCAAATGCCTCCCGTGTGTTTTAAATAAACACCCATTACATCAGGTAAAAATTTAATTTTTCCTCTTTTAGCATGCATTAAATGTAAAAACCAATCACCCGGCAGTATATTTTTAGGAAAATTATCTTCATAACTGAATTCTTTATTAAATATCCATCTATACATTACAGAGTTAGTCTGTATAAAATTTCTCTGCAATAAATCATCAATTGTTAATACATCTTTATAAAATCTTCCTTTTTGTTTTGGATAAATTTTATCTTTCTGTTCATTTTTCTCCCAATGTACTTTTACAGGGTGAAAACATATTGTGAACTCTTTGTTATTGTCAAGGAAATCAACTTGTTTCTGCAATTTATTAGGATTAGTCCAATAATCATCACCTTCACAAAGTGCTACATATTCCGGAGCTTCATAATAATTAATTATATCTAACATATTCTTATAGCCATCATTATTCTTACTTTGAAATACCGGTTTTATAATATCAGGATATTTTTCAGCATATTCCTTTATTATTTCGGCAGTTCTGTCAGTTGAACAATCATCCCCAACAACAGCGATAAACGGAAAATTGGTTTTCTGCATTACAAAACCATCTAATGCTTTTTTTATAAATTTCTCATGATTATAAGCAGTACATAATATTACAACTTTTGGTTTTTCCATCTTTTTCTTTCGTTATCAGGTTGTTTAATTCGGTTTTGCATTTCGCAATTGACTGTCTTTAAATTCTATTAACTTATATCCAGAATAAAGTAGTGCAAGGAAGAACATAAAAAACGCGCCCAGAGGGATTCGAACCCCCGACCTTTTGGTTCGTAGCCAAACGCTCTATCCAGCTGGGCTATGGGCGCATTTAGTTTCTATTTTATTTTCAAATTTTCTTTTGTTCTCTTTTGCCTGATTTACAAATGCTCTATCCGTCTGAACTACAGGCATTTATTAATAATTATTATAGTTAAATAATACATCATAATTTTTAATTATCAAGTATAACGCAAAAAAAAAGCTGCATAGCAGCTAATACTTAATAATCTTGGGAGGAGATTTGGGGATTTGTTACAAATATAATAATTCACTTTTATTAAAATGTTTATAATTTTAAATAAAAATTTAATAAAAATTTACATGTTATTGATTTTATTTTTTATTTTTATAAATCGGCTGGAAAAAAAACTCTTTTTTTCATAAAATCTTTATTAGAGGGAATTTAACATGCTAAATAACTTATTATTATTTATATTTGTATTTCTGTTTCTATATATTGCCGTTTTTACTATATATTTCGTTATTATTGTAATAGCAAGCATGCTGAAACAGAAAAAAACTGTCAGTGAAGAACCTTATACAAGTGATGAATATAAAAATTTAATTGTTGTGATATATTCACAAAATAATGAAAAAACAATCGTAAATTTGTTGGAACAGCTAAATAAACAGGACTATCCGAAAAATAACTATCAAATTCATATAATTTTGGATAATTGTACTGATGGTTCATCAAATAAATTAGAGTTTGTAGGCGGGGCTAAGCTATGGAGATTAAAGGATGAATCTCCTATAGGAAAAGATAAGGCTGTTTCCTGGCTATTAGAAAACCTTATGTCTTTTAAACAAGTTGACGGATACGTCTTTTTGGGTGCGGATAGAATTGTAAAAAATAATTTCCTCTCAACTATTAATGAAGCATTAAAGAAAAATCAGGTAATTGTCGGAAGTACTGAAATTTATCTGGAAGAAGCCGGTTATTACGAAAAAATATGGAATAGTTTAAATGATTATAATTCTAACGTTATGAAATTAGGCAGATCTGCTTTGGGATTGGCTGTGCCTATAGATTCAGATATCTTGGTTTTACAGCATAGCGTTTTACAAAAAGTACAATGTATCGATTTTAAAGACGCTAATTCGGAATTAAAATATTCTTTCCTTTTAACAAGCGTAAAAAATCCTCCGAAGTTTGTACCTGAAGTTAAAACATATGTTTCTTCAACTGATTACCAATTAAAACGTCCTGATTTTTCATTTAAAATGTGTCTTTTTATGAAATGTTTAAATTTAAAATCTTTGACTAATTGGAAGTTCACGGAATTTTTGTTTTCGCTGTTTAAGCCTAATCCAATTATATTAGTAGCGTTAATATGTCTTATTGCATTGTATTCTTTTAACTTCTACTTTATAATAGACTTCCCGTGGGCAGTATTTCTGGCGGTTGTATTAGCTATTGCATTTGCATTTTCGGTATATAATTCTCATCTGTTTGCAAAGCCTCTGTTATATCTTTGTTTAAGTCCGTTTTGGACTCTGTCTGATACAATTGGCAAAATACCGTTAATAAAAAATATTTTTAAAATAAAGGATAAAAAACAAACTGAGCCTGTAGAAAAAGTAGTTGTTCCTGTATATGTTACAAACGGCAGAAGTGTATTCCCTTGTAAGTTAGAATTGATTTCTGACGGCGGATTTAAAAAAGCTGTTTTCAGGTACAAAAATAAAAAACAAGAAACAACACAAAGCTTTGTAAGAATGTGTGATGCGGTTAAAAATATTTCCGATATTCTTGAACAGCACGGATTTAGAATGAAAATATGTCAATCTTGCGCATATTTTTCACCTAAAATAGACGGTACAAATAATATGGTAAAAGGATATTGCAATAAGAAAGCGGTTGACGACGAAAATTGCGCAGATTTACCGGAAACTCTTTTATGGTCTACTTGTGATTCATTTATTCCTGAAGAGGTTAATAAAGTTATAGATATTTCTTCGTATATCAAAAACAGATAATGTATAGAATTGTGAAGTAATAAAAATCTTGATGTTAAAGTTTAGAAAATAAATGCCGATATATATAATGGTAATTTAAAAAATCGGAGAAAGTTATTATGGGATTATCATCTTCGCAGGGCAGATTATTAATGTTAACTTCCAGACTAAGTGATATAGAATATTCTGAAACAATATTGTCCCAAAGACAGAATCAACTTGCTATGAGCAGAGAAGCTGAATCCAAAGCTTATATGGAAGCAGTAAATAATTATAAAATTACTATTAATGTTACTGATTCTTCAACAGCGTCAGGGGTAAGAACGGAAGATCTTAATTATGATAATATGACTCAAATGGGATATTTGATTACTAACGCAAATGATGAAATATATCTGAAAAAAGATGATAAAGGTAATTGGATAATTCCTAAAGATATTAACGGTAAGAATATATGCTCTATTGATGAATCAACGGGAAAAGCTACCGTTAATGGCAAAGAGTTCAAATTTACTGATGGAACAGAATATCTTGGAAATAAAAGTGTTTTACAAAATGCTATTATGAATGGTACGGTATTTGTCCTTGATACAAAAGACGAAAATCCGACACCAACAAAGAATTTGCTTGAAGAAAATACTGAAATGCAATATATTCTGGATACAAGTGACGACGCTGAGGCAGAAAGTAAACATGAATATGAACTTGCACGTTTATCACGTCAGGAAAATCAAATAGAAATGGAAGTAAATCAGCTTGAAACTCAGCATGAAGCCGTTATGAAAGAATATGAATCAGTTAAAAAGGTAATTACAAGTAATGTAGACAGAACATTTAAATTATTCTCTTCTCAGGGATAATAACATATAATATAGAACAAAAAGGCTCAGTAATGAGTCTTTTTTTTGTAAAAAAATGTTACTTTATTCTTCATAAAAAATTAATTTAACGCAATAAAATATTTTTTAAGTTTTAATAAAAGTAGAAGGAAATAAGTAATGATAAATAATTATTCTGTTTCATATAAACAAAAAGAAACACCTAAAATTCTTTCCCAAGAAGAACTTCAGCAAAATCTTCAAAAATCCTCACAAGCAGTTAAAGAAAATATAGGAAGTAACTCGGTTGTTAAAACTGTCAGCAGTTCAAATGGTACAGATTCAAAAAAACAAGCTATGACTTTATTACCTTTTATATATTTTGCTGATTCTTTTATTGATAAAACAATAGGCGGGCCGGAATCAAAAAGTTTGCTTAAAAAGTTTGCAAATTTTGGCGATAAATTTTCTGATATTTTTCACCTCGATAAAATATTTTCGAAAGAAAAAGCGGGTAAATTATCTAAATTTATAAATAATAACAGATTTACAAAATATTTTACAAATTCATATAAAGCAAATGCAAAATCATCATTTGCAAAAAGTCAGACCCTTGCTGATAATTATATCTCAAAAGCTGTAGAAATGTTGTCACACTTAAAATCTTCAGCAGATACAATTGATTATTTCGATGCGGCAAACGGATTCTTTAAACCTGAAACAATAAAACAATACGGTTTAGCTGATGGTATTGCAGCTTCAAAAACTACCGCTTCAAAAGAAATAGTTTCTGATTTGATGCAGGGTATTGATAAAATAATAGCTAGTAATGCATCAGACGCTGCAAATACTTCAAAATTATCAATAATTAATAATAAATTAAAAGCTGCAACATCCGAGATGGGAAATACTCTTGTTGGTAAAGGCTTTGCTAAAGGTGCATTGAAAACTAAAGATTTATTAACCTATGGCGGCGGACTTCTTTCCTTATTCTTTACAGCAAGTGCATTAGCCAATGCGATAAAAGCTACAAAAGAGGCGCCTAAAGGTGAAAAGAAAAGTACCTTTATGCATGTGCTTTCAGAACAATATGTCGGCTTATTATTATTTACTCCAAGTATAAATTTATTATATAAAATCGGCGGTAATAAATATAGAGGTATGACTACTGAAGCAAGAAAAGTACTTGCTGATATAGTTGCTAAAACAAATGCTGATGAAACTATTACTAAAGAAGGTATAAAGCTTGCAAAATTACAACAAAAATTACTTTTACAAGGTGTAGATAAAGATAAAGTCCTTCAATTGGCGGGAAAAACATTACAAGAAGCTAAAGAAGCAGCAAA
>CANROV010000021.1 GCA_947632315.1 Candidatus Gastranaerophilales bacterium | reverse complement strand
GTGTCAGTATTATTATCGCTTGGTTCTTGTGAATCATTTTTATAAATATAGTCTATAGAATTTGGGTCGTAAAACATAGGAGTATCATCAATAAAAACAGGGTCCGGTTTTTCCGGTGTATCAGTGGGAGCAGTCGGCCCCGGATTGGGAAATTCTTGTGTGTCAGTATTATTATCGCTTGGTTCTTGTGAATCATTTTTATAAATATAGTCTATAGAATTTGGGTCGTAAAACATCGGTGTGTCATCGATAACACCATAATCACTCGGTATTGTTTGTTCATCTATATCGGTAGGAGCTGTTGGGGCGATCTGCGGGTATATTTGTTCGTTTTCAACATAATTTTCTGAATTTGATATTGAGTTGGAATTTGTCTTATTTGGTGCTGCAGCTTTTTGCGGTATTGTACTAATTCCTAATATTGCAGCTAATAATAATGCAGGTACTGCTACTAATTTTTTGTTTATTTTGGAATTTCCAAGATTAACATTGCTGTTTTTGTTTTGTAATTTTTTTAAACTGTTTTTTAAAAAAGAATGATTATTAATGTTTTGAATTTTCATTTCTGCCCTTTCCCCTTTTCTTTTATTTCTTTTATTATAAAACATTAAAAAAAAATTTTTGCTATTTTTATTTATTCTTGTAATAAAAATATTTTTGTATATAATATTAAATTATGATTAATATTTTTAAAATATTTGATTCTTTTAAAAAAACAGATGAATTTATTTTATCAAATATAACCAGCATAAGAAATGGCGGTGCGGTGTTTGATTATCCTTTTATGATGAGTCTTGCTCCTAAAGATTATGCTAAATATCTTTGTCATGCTTATTATATTAAAACAGGTAAAAAACTTAATTTAAAACATCCGAAAACTTTGAATGAAAAAATTCAATGGTTAAAAATTTATGATAACCAGGAAATAAAATCAAAACTTACTGACAAAGTCTTAGTTCGTGATTTTATTAAAGACAAAATAGGAGATGAATATTTAAAACCTGTTTTATGGATTGGTGATAAATTTGATGATATCCCTTTTTACACTTTGCCTGATAGTTTTATTGTAAAATGTAATCACGGTTGTAAATGGCAGTTTATTATTAAAAATAAAGAAAAATTTTTAGATAATAAAAAAATATTCAAATATACCAAAATGGTAATGGATAACTGGTTAATACAGTCTTTCTTCGGATATAGTGATTTTGAAACTCAGTATATAAATATAAAGCCAAAGATTATTATTGAAAAGTTATTACAAGATGAAAATGAAATACCTTTGGATATTGAAATGTTATGTTTTAATGGTTTGCCTTTTTATACTTCCTTAAGACACAATAGCAATATTATAACGAATATTCTTAATTCTGATATTGAAAATGAGTCTAAAGTTTTAGAAAATATATCCAAAAATTTTAATTTTGAATTTTCTTCTGCTTTAAAAACCGCAAATAATTTAAGTAAAATTTTGGCTAAAGATTTCAAATGTGTTAGAATTGATTGGATGTTATATAAAGATAAATTATATTTTGTTGAAATGACATTTACTCCATATTCCGGTTATATTTTCTTTTCGGAAAAAGAAGAAGAAATACAGTGCAAGTTGGGTAAAATGATAAACTTAAAGGGAAATTAATATGGAAAATAATAATAATGATAATTTTGATATTTCTGATTTATCAATTGATGATATTAATGAAATGTTTAATGATATTGTGCAATTTCCGGACAGATTGGCAAAAGGGCATCCGTCACGGGTACCAAGGCCAGACGGAAGTGGTGTCTGTTAATATATGACATTGTTTTATTATAATAGATATTCAAAGAAATCAAGTAAAATGATAAATTTGAAGAGAAATTAACATGCCTAATAATAATGATGATAATTTTGATATTTTTGATTTATCAATTGATGATATTAATAAAATGTTTAATGATATTGTGCATAAATTAATTATACATGTTGACAATGTATTTTTAGCAGGGTACACTATTTGAAAGTGCATATTGTATTATGCATGTTGTAGATGGGTATGCCGCCCTTAAATGCTTTAATGCTGCGGCTGCCTCAAGTGAAAGGAATTAATAATGTTCGCAATTATTGAAACAGGCGGAAAACAATATCAGGTTTCTGAAGGTCGTTACGTTGATATTGAATTACTTGAAAATGATGTTGAATCAAAAATCGTTTTTGAAAATGTTGTTATGCTGGTTAACGGTAAAAAATCTAAAGTCGGTCAGCCGTTTGTTAAAAATGCCAGCGTTGAAGGCAGCATCGTTAAACACGATAAAACTAAAAAAGTCTTAGTCTATAAACAAAGAGCTAAAAAAGGCTATAGAAGAAAACAAGGACACAGACAAAATTTTACCAGAGTTATGATTAATAAAATTAGAACTACTGCTTCTAAGGCTAAGTCAGATACTCAAGAATCATCATCAGAAGAATAATTTAAGGAGAATATTACAATGGCACATAAGAAAGGTGTCGGTTCCAGTAAAAACGGACGCGACAGTGAAAGTAAACGTTTAGGCGTTAAAAAATTCGGCGGAGAATCTGTTACTACAGGTAACATTATTGTTCGTCAAAAAGGTACTAAATTTCACCCCGGCAACAATGTCGGAATGGGTAAGGATTATACCCTCTTCGCTTTAATTGACGGTGTTGTTAAATTTGAACCTCATAGACGTGACAGAAAACAAGTTAGTGTCTATGCACAGTAAATTATCTTAAGTTTAAAAGGGAAAAAACAACGTTTTGCTGTTTTTTCCCTTTTTTCTTTATCTATAATTATTCTTTTTACTTATTATTTATGAGGTCATTTATGAATCAAAACGGATGTATTTTCCTTGAAAATGGAATAGATTTTGAAGCAAATAAGGTTTGCGATTGTTGTATTTCTCATAATGACGGCAGAGGTTTACCTCTGTTAATCGATAATTATAACGGTGAACCTATTGATTGGGAAAAACTGTTTGATATAAAACAAAAACGTATTGAAGCACAAAAAGAAAAAACTATTTACAGCTGTGAAAATTGCTATCACATGTTTGAGTATTCTTTTAAAGGTGAAAGAAAAATATCGGAATTCCATTTTTCTCATTGTCGTGCTTGTAATGCAAAATGTATTTATTGCAGTGATGACCAAAGTTCGGGAAGCGTTAATTATGATACTTACAATATTGTAAAAGATTTAATTGATAAAGGTTATTATAAACCGGGTGGAGAAGCTACTATGCAGGGCGGTGAACCTACTTTAATGCAAAATTTTGACGAGCTTGTTCATTTGTTGACCTCAAACGGTACTATGATAAGAGTTCATACCAGTGCCATAAAATATAGCAAAACCGTTGAAGAAGCTTTGGCTAAAAATATGGGTACTATCGTTGTTTCTCTCGATTCAGGCTCTAAAGAAACTTATAAAAAAATTAAAAATGTTGATGCTTTTGATATTGTTTGCAAAAATATACAAAATTATGCAGAAGCTTCAAAAAATTATCCTTATAATGTCAGAATTAAATATATTATTATTCCCGGTGTTAATGATAATGTTGATGAGATTGATAAATTCTTTGATTTGTTGAAAAAACTTAACATAAAAGATATAGCACTTGATATTGAAGTTCAGTATGCAAGAAAATATAATAACAAAGATGTTTCTGAGCATATTTTCCTTTTGTCTGACTACTTTTTGGCGCAGGCAAAAAAATTTAATATCACTTGTACTATTTACAGCTTTATTTCTTATGTACTTAAAAATAGAACAGTTAAAGAATCAAAGTTGATGAATTTTAAACCTTTATTTAAATTACAATTAAAAAAACTTGAAAATAAAAATAAAAATATTAAATATGAAAGATAATGTTAATCATTCTTAATTTACTGTAACCTTTTATAAATTTTGAGTTAAAATATTAATTGTATAAATAAGCTGATTTGTTATATACAGTTAGTTACTGTAAAATCAGAGATGAAAGGTAAAAATATAATATTCTCTTTCGTGGAGATTTTGGGTATATATGATAAGTATGACAATAAAACCGAAAAAACAAGAACTTTCTAAAAAAGTTGATTTATCACTTAATAATATTATTAATGAAAATTCATTTTTCCCTCAATGGGAAAAAATAAAAGAGCTTTCTTTGTACAGAAAAAGTTTTTTCTTTAAACAATCCGGTTTGGATATAAATATTTGGCGAAAGTTTTCTTTTAAAAATAATATTGAAAAATATTCAATTAAAACAAATAACGATAAATTATTGGCTAATCTTGATTTGAAAGTTTATAAAGATAGTGTTTATATTATTAATTTAGATGTTAAAACTTTTTCTTTCTTCAATCAAATTATGATGTTTTTACTTCAGGTGGCTGTTGAAAAAGCTTTATATAATACTACAAAAAAAGAAGTTAATATTAATTTATTAATGCCTGTTTTATTTAAAAGTATGGCAAAAAAAGTATTGGTAAATACCGGGTTCATTACTCAGCCCGAACAAAGTCAATATGAAAAAGATATGTTCGGTGAGGCTTTTTCTCTTATTGTTGATAATTCTGATATTTGGCAAAAAAAAATTAATCAAATGCCTATATTAATCAATAAATAATTTTTTAAACTTCATATATATATATGATTTGATAATTATACTATCTGAATACAATTATATTAGTATTCAGTAATTATATGTAAAATAATGAGTGAAAATAAAGAAAATAATGCATACTCTAAAATTAAAAGGCTTACGGATAGTGAGCTTGAAAACCTTTGGGCTATGTATTTGAAAGATAAGTCGAACAAAAAATTAAGAGATATATTAATAGTACAATATATTTATTTGACCAAATATGTTATCGGCAGAATAAAATTAAATCTCCCGCCAAATTATTCTTTTGAAGATATTACAAGTTTTGGTGTTGAAGGTTTAATTGATGCTATTGAAAAATATTCGCCTGAAAAAGGTGCGCATTTTGAAACATATGCAATCATGAGAATTAGAGGTACTATTATTGATAAAATTCGCTCTCAAGATTGGATGCCCAGAAGTACCAGAAAAAAAATTAAGGATATTAAACAAGCAGCCGAAAAACTTAAACAACAACTGGGACGTACTCCTAATAATGCCGAAATCGCTGAGTTCTTGGGAATTGAAAAAGAAAAAGTTAATTCTATTCTCTCTGAAGATACTACTATCAGCTCAATATATGATAAAAAATTTTCGGGTGATGAAAGTATTGAACTTATTGATACTATTGAAGATACTAATTCCGTTAGTCCTTTAGAAAAACTTGAAGAAAAAGATGTTAAAAATGAGCTTGAATCTGCTCTTAAAAAACTTCCTGAACGTGAAAGAATGGTTATGGTTCTTTACTATCACGAAAATATGACCTTGAAAGAAATCGGCGAAAGTATTGAGGTCTCTGAATCAAGAGTTTGCCAAATCCACGCTCAGGCTATTATGAAATTAAGAAATATTCTTAATTCTAATAAAAATGATAAATTAAAACTTAAACATTAATTTATCTCTTCTTTTAATTCTTTAAATGAATATTTTAATTCATTAATTTTATTTAT
Source organism: Candidatus Gastranaerophilales bacterium (assembly GCA_947632315.1). Classification (GTDB taxonomy): domain Bacteria; phylum Cyanobacteriota; class Vampirovibrionia; order Gastranaerophilales; family Gastranaerophilaceae; genus Avigastranaerophilus. The sequence continues at coordinate 13,659 of CANROV010000021.1, read as the reverse complement.
ATCATATTCTTGGTTTGTTTTATTAAATTTAAATATTGTTTTATTCAAATTTTCTGCATCTGTTGTTAACTCAATTGTTTCAAGATTAAAATCTTCTGCCAGCTTTTTTACTTTTATATCATAATCTATAGGTAAAAGATTTACTCCGTTTTTTATGGCTATTACGCAGGCATGATATCGCATAGCTATCAGTTTATCTAACTTTGATATATCTGTAATTACTTTGTTATTATCCGTATTTTCAATTATTTTGATATTTATATTGGAATTTATTTTTAATATTTTTTCTTTCAATTCTTTGCATACACTTATATCCTTTGTGTTTTGAAGTGATAATAACCATATCTCTTTATCAGAATAATATTTAGCTGTAGTATATGCTAAATTTTGCATGAATTCATTTGTTAATGTTTTATATTGTCTTAGTTGTATTCCGATTGCTTTTGTCTTTTCACTATTCGTTTTTTCAATATTCCAAACCGGATCTGAACATATTTTTGCTTCAATTTTGTTTGATTTTAATAAATTATAACTTTTTTCATCTCTTATAGTTATATAACTACAATGTTTTAATACAAAATATGTTGCTTTAGCAAAAAAAATATTACTTATTGGCCCCAGTCCCTGGGCAAATATTATTGTTTTTTTCCTGAATAATTGTGCTGTTATTATTATAAACAGATAATATATTAAACTTTTTATGCTTGTTGCATCCTGCAATAGACTTCCGCCGCCTGATATTAAACAATCACTTGATTTTATTGCTTTAATTACTTCTTTTATTTTAAATGAATTTACACTTTTTATTCCTAAAGCTTGTGATGTTTTTTCGGGAGATGAGGAAAATACGGTAATTTCAGGAACAGGATTAATGGTTTTTAAATTATCGGTTAGTATTTTTAATATAGTTTCGTCACCGAAATTATCAAACCCGTAATATCCCGATATGCATATTTTCTTAGTCATCTTGACCTTTAAATATTTTATATACTTCCTCTTTGTTTGGTGTTGATTTTATGGCGCCAAATTTATTAACTTGTATACCTGCTGCAACGGCTCCTAATGCTGCGGCCTTAAATGGTGTCATGCCTGATGTTATTCCGTGCAAAACTCCGCCGTTAAATGTATCGCCTGCTCCCGTATCATCAACTACCGTTTCATTTATGTATTTTATAAACTCTATTTTCCCTCGGTAACCTACATAATATCCTTTTTCAACGGATGTTTTTATTATAACGGTTGAAATACCTTTATCCCATAAGTATTTTATTGTGTTATCAATAGAGTCGGAATCAATTATTACTTTAGAATCATATTTAACATTTAAGAATATTATATCAAGCAACTCAACAACTTCTTCAAATGCTTCTTTTGCTTCATCTTCCGACCAAATTAATGATGTATAATTAGGATCATATGCAGTTAAAACATTATTTTCTTTTGCCGTTTTAAAAGCTTCTTTTACTGCTTCCCTTGCTGATATGGATAATGATTGTGTTACTCCTGTTGCATATACAAGGGAGGAATTTTGTATATAATCCGTTGAAATATCTTCTATTGAAAGTTTTGTTGCGGCTGTCTTTTTACGGTAAAATGAAAATTCTTTTATTCCGCAATTTTCTCCCGCTGATACTATGTATAGTCCGTTTATACCTTGTACGGGCTTTACATGCGATATATCCAGCCCTTCTTCCTGCCAGCTCTCAAGAAGATAATCTTTAAAACAATCCATCCCTATTCTTGATATAAACCCTACTTTTGAACCTAGCCTTAATGCTGAAATTGCAGTTGTTAAACTGTCACCTCCGTAATATTTATCCAGGCTCTTTGCTGTTGTCAGATTTTCACTCGTTGAAAGTTCTATTAAACTTTCACCTATTGTTATTATATCCAGTTTCTCGTTCATAATAAATTTCTCTTTTGAAGTTTATCAAAAATAATTTATTTTTTCAATTTACTATTTTTAAATTATTCTCTTTCTTTTCGGATTTTTTCTTTAATTCTTTTAATCTGTATTTTAAATCAAAGTATTCGCATTCAAGCGGATTCTTGTCTAAATACTTCTTATAAAATCTCTTTGCTCCCGAAATATTATTCATTTTTTCATAACATATTCCTAATGCCAGTATGGCTCTGTTATATTCAGGATTTATTTGAATTATCTTTTTGAAAAGTTTTGCCGCATTTAGATAATCATTTAAGTACATATATAATGTCGCTTTTTGAATATATGCCCTTATATATTCAGGATTCGTTTCTATAATTTTTTGATAAATCATTAATGCCATTTCTTCTTCTTCTATCATTTCATGAACAAGGGCTAATTGCATTTGAATGTCGGGATTATTTGGCTCTATAGCAATAGATTTTATTAAATGATTTACGGAAATCTCAAAATTTCCTTCTATTATTGCTAACATAGCTAAGTCTTTTTGGATTATTCCGTTATTCGGTTCTATTTCTTCCGCTTGTTTTAAATATTTTATTGCTTTGTCATATCTTTGCATGTCTTTATATATATAGGCTGCACCTATATATGCCGATACTTTTTGCCTGTCTGTTAATATCGCTAACAGATAATTTTTTAGTGATTCATTATAATTCTTTAATTTTCGTAATTCTTCTGCTCGTTCTAAATATATTTCGGATGTATTTATTTGTATCCCCAAAATTATATCCCCTTTTACTCCATTTTTATTTTATGGAATTATTCGGGGAAGAACTATAATCAAAAGATTAATCTTTTATAATCTTTAGATTGATATACATCTGTTTATTTTATTCTTTTGCAGTGTTAAATTTATTATATAAATCATCAGGCATTTTTCTGTACATTTTCCCTGTAGCTGAATTTACTGCCACAATTGTTGTTAATGCTGTTACCCTTAATTTATCTGTTGATTTTTCATATACATTATGTTCAAACGTAATACTTACCGGTTTGACTTCTTTTATCTTTGATTTTATTATTATTCTTTCATCCATTTTTGCTGATGATTTGTATCTTATATTCATTTCTACAACAGGAAATATTATATTGTTTTTCTCTAAATCCGATAATTTGAAACCAAGCATTTCTACTAATTCTACTCTTGCTGCTTCAAACCATTTTGTATATGCTCCGTGCCATACTACTCCGTATGAATCTGTATCACTGTATAAGATTCGTATCTCTTGTTTATATTCCACTTACTTTATCTCCTCTTTTTTAATTAAACAAATCATTTATTTTTTCTTTTATTTCCTGAGGATCAAGTTCCTGTGTAAATGTATTTATATCTATCGCTGTTTGATATAATTTTGCTGCTTCTATTTTATCTCCGGTTATGGCTATTGATCTTGCAAGATTATAATATGCAAGAGCATAATTAGGATTGTATTTTTTTGCCTTCTCAAATAATTCTATCGCTTTTTTTACCATCCCTAAATCATCAAGATATATTACTCCAAGATTATTATAGGCTATGTCGTATGTATTATCGTATTTTATTGCCTTTTCATATTCTTTTATCGCTTCTTCAATATTCCCTTTACCCCAGTATAAATATCCCAGATTACAGTGAAGTCTTGCATTATATGGTGATGACTCCAATGCTTTTTTGTATACTATTAGTGCATTATCGTATGAGCCTTTTTCAAAATATACATTCCCTAAATTTAAATATATATCTATATCATCAGGATTTAAATTGTATGCATTTTGATATGAACTGATTGCAGCATCAAAATTCTTTATATTGTCTTGGAATATAAAACCTAATGTTTGAGCTACAACACTTGTCCACTTTGGATTGGGATTAATTGTTACTGCCGTTTGATAATATTCTATCGCTTCATCTATATCGCCTGTTAAATATAAATATTGTCCCATCTGGCAATAAAACTCCGCTATATATGGTTGTAATTCTATTAGCTTTTTGCATACTTCAATGGCATTTTCATACTCCCTTTTTTCGTCATATAACTGGCATAAATAATAATATGCCCTTATATTTAAACTATCCAGCCATATTGCCATTTTATATTCACATATTGCATCATCATAACGCTTTAATTCGTAATATATTTTCCCTAAATTTACATATAATTCTACATATCCGGGAGCTTTATCTATTGCTTCTCTGTATGTATCAAGTACTTTTTCATCAAAACCTTTGAAAAATATCCTTATTGATGTTTTTAATAACATCGGAAATAATTTTAAATATGATATTTTTTTAAACGATTCTATTAATCCCACTTTATCAAACGGTAATGTTAAAAATGATGCTATTAAATTTCCGTATTTGTTATACCACTTTGATTTTTTTGTAAATGTCTGTATACAATATATTAGAAAATATGCCCTCGATGAACTAAAAGGTGCTATTTTAATTGCCTGCTTTGCATATTCCAATGCTTCAACAAAATCACCTTTTTGGGTAAATATTTGAGCTAGCATAAGATTTGCTTCCGATAGATTTGTATCATGTTCCAATGCCAGTTTAAAATAGTTTACTGATTTATCCAATTCTCTTTTATAATAAAATGCCATCGCTATTTTAAAATATATTTCTCCGGAATCAACACAAGATTCTAATGCCCTTTGATATTCAGTTATTGCGTCATCTGCATATTGCTTTATTTCTTGAATGTCTAAATGCCGCTCCATATAAAGGTCTCCAAGTTTTATATGCAATTTGGCATTGTTTTCATCATCAGATAAAGCATTTTGACACGTTTCTATTGCTTTTTGAATATTTCCGCTTTTTCTAAACTTGTCTATTTCTTTTTCTATATTTATTTTTTTTGTTTTGACATTTTCCATATTATCGGTTAAATTTTATCACAATTTATAACTTTATAACAACCCTGACGCTTCAAGATATTTCTTTGGGGCAAGTATACATAATGCACTCGGTTTTGAAAAATATTTCTCGGCAATCGACAGAATATCTTCTTTTGTTGTTTCTTTTATTTTCTGTATTAATTTCTCTTCCCAATCAAAGCCGAGTCCTAAGAATTCATAGTATCCTTTTAAACATGCTTCAAGCAGGTTTGTTTCTTGATAAAAACTGCGTTTCCCTATAGCATTGGTTTTTGCATTCTCAAGCTCTTCCTCACTTATTATTTCCGTCATTATTTTCTTGATTTCCCTTTTAAATCCTTCTAATGACGTTTTTATATTCTTTGGCTCCGTTCCTATGTATACAAAGAAATTTCCTGATAATAAATATGGTTCATATACACTTCTTACGTTATAACATAATCCTTGTTTTTCTCTTAATTCTAAAAATAATCTTGAGGAAAGACCTGAGGAGCCTAATATTGTGTTCAAAAGAATAATGCTCGGATATTCTTCCGAAAATATAGACGGGAATAACCAGCCTTGAAATATTTGAGCTTGATTTGCATCTTCTTTCTCTATTATTGAAACTCTTTCTTTCTCTATTGGTGCTGATTCTATCCTTAAATCAAGTGTTTCATTTATCTTTAACGATTTTAATCGTTTATTCATTAATTCTGTTATTATTTGTTCATCTATATCCCCGATTACTGATATATTCTTTTGCAGATTATATTTTAATTCGTTAAATGCATTTATTAAATCAGCTTTTGTTATTCTCTCTATTCCTTCTATAATTTCTTTTCTGCCGATTCCGTATGGATGATTCTTAAATATTGTTCTGTAGTACTCATCTTGTGCTTGTATTTTGGCTGAATCTAAATCTGATTCAAGCTCGCCTTTTATTTTTATTTTCTCTTTTTCATAATCATTGAATGTTGTATTTTCTATTATGTCCTCTAATATTTCAAATGTTTCTTGTACATCTTCATTTAAAAATAATAGTTTAAATCTTATATAATCAGCTTTTTTTTCAAATGTAAAATCCAGAGCTTTTTCATCAAGTTCATTCGCCAATTCTTCCGCTGTCCTGTTTTTTGTTCCTTGTAGTAAAAGTCTTGTTAATAACAAATACAATCCCGGTTTTTCTTCATCTCTATTAAGCTTGAAAAACAGACAAAAAGCTGTTCGGGGTGTGTTTTTGTTATTTTTTATTATTGCTTCTATTCCATTTTCTAAAATATACTTATTCATTTTATTCCCTTTTTATTTCTCCGGCATCAATACGGAAATTACTGCATTATCAGCATTTATATACTGCTTCGCCGTTTCTTTTATATCTTCTGTTGTAATTGTATCTATTACTTTCAAATATTCTTCTACGCACTTGAGATTATCACAAACTGTCATATAAAAACCGATTGTTTCTCCTATATCTGATACGGTTTCGGAATTTTCGGCAAAAGCTGCTTTTAGCTTTTTCTTCGCTTTTTGTAATTCCCTTTCGCTTATTCCTTCTGTGTATATTTTTTTTATTTCTTCTTTGATTCCGTTAATGGCTTTATCTTTTTCTTCAGGCTTGAAATTTGCTTGAACAAATATATTCCCTCCGTCTCTAAATTGATAATAATCTGTTGAAATTATATTATATATCGGATTTTTAACCTTTTCGATTAAGTTTTGATTTAATCTTGAACTTTGACCTTCTCCTAATATTAAGCATATCATTTCAAGTATTGTTGTTTCTTTGAGTTTATCTGCTTTAGGGCCAAGGTAGCCGAACATTAAAAATCCCGTATTTATTTTTGAATATATTTCGGAATATTTCTCTTCATTTGCTTGTACTTCTACATTATGTATATCATTTTTTCTTTGCGCTCTGCCCTTAAAATCAAATAGTTCTATTACTTTTGGCAGTACATCATCAGGATTTAATTCTCCTGCAATTATTGTTGTTATATTGTTTGGTGAATAAAATTCTTTATAGTAATCAAGTATTGTTTCTCGTTTAATTGTCGAGATTATTTGTTCATTCCCTATTACATCTCTTTTATAAGGATGTGTTGTATACATATTTTTATTAACGTTGTTATAAACTAATGTCCAGGGCTGGTCTTTCCTCATTCTTATTTCTTCAATAACTACATGCCGTTCTCTTTTGATTTTAATTTCCGTATTATTTATATCAAAAGGTTCTCCGATTTCCTCTGGCGGAATTATCGGATCTAACATCATATCCGCATGAAGCTCAAGCGTATCATTGAAATTTCTGTTATCTGTTCCTTTGGGTATTGTAACATAGTAAAACGTATAATCCTTCCACGTAGCAGCATTCACTATAGCACCTCTGGATTCCAGTGTTCGGTCAAATTCTCCGGCTTTATGCTTTGTTGTTCCTTTAAACATTAAGTGTTCTAAAAAATGTGATATTCCGTTATTTTCATCATTTTCATTAATTGAACCTGTTTTAACCCAGCTGCTTATATTTAATAATTCCCCTCTTTTATACGCAAAAACAATTTTATGTCCGTTTTCTCTTTCATATATCAAAACCGGTTTCTCAAGAAATGGGTAATTTATTTCTGTTTTCTTTAATTTTTCCATATACGTTTTACCTCGGTATAATATTCTATTATATTTTAACAGATTTTATACTTTTTTCATAATTATTCTAGCAAATTTTTTTTTATTCATTTTTTTTTATCAACAAACAGTAACAATGAGGAATTTTATATGCGAATATCTCCTATATCTTTTGGATCATTAATGGTTTTTAGATTAAAACAGAAAAATACTTCTATCCCGCAATTAATGCAAGTTTCTTTTGATAATAATCCTAATTTGCAAAAATATTCGCTTCAAACCACTTTTTATTATAATGAAAAAATTGATGGTACTGTTCATAATGCCGCTCTTAATTTCGCTAAAGGACTTGATAAAAAATATGAAAAAGAATTAAAAGCTAATCCTAATAAAGTATTTTTAACTCAGGTGGAATTTTATGTTAACCCCAGAGATACCGAAACCAGATATTTCCTTACGTCAGGCGATAAAAGTGAACAAAAAATTCATCAGGCTCTTTGTAACAGCGGGCTTTATTATTGTCAGAAATTTAGAAAAGCTTTTTAAAACTTTTTTTTATACTTTCTGTTATATCTTTTTTGCTTATACTTTTATTTATTTCTGATATGCTTGTTATTTCGCTTTGTGTCAGCTCTTCAGAAAATATATTCTCAAGTATTTCTTTATTATAACTGTATAAAATTGAACCGTGTTGTAAAATATAATTCCGTTTTCTTGCTTGTGCCGAACCTATCAGCTTTTTGCCTCGATAACATAAATCTGCACCTGTTGATATCATCATACAATATTCATTTGATAAATTTACTGCCCTTTTAGTGCCGTATGATAGTTCAATATTTAACTGCTTTAATCCTTCAATTAAGGCATAGGAAATTTCTTTGTATGAGTTTATTACACTCTCCCCTTTATCAAGTTTAGAAACGGGGCATACAAATGAATATGTTATTTCATCATCGTGAAATAATGCTCTGCCTCCCGTTATTCGTCTTACTATGTCAATCTTATTCCTCTTTAAATATTCTGTATTGATATTATTTATTTTTTGATTTCGTCCGAGAGAAACACAGCTTGGCAACCATCCGTATATCCTTATAACAGCCTCTTTTCGATTGGTTTTTATCGCTGTATCAAGCATATCAGCGTCAAAATTCATATTATATTCGCCGGTATTTTCTTTATAATCAATAATTTTTATCATATTACTTAATTGCTAATTTTATTGCCTGAATCATACTGCTTTCATCAGCTTTCATTTCTCCCGCTATATCAAAAGCAGTTCCATGACATGGTGATGTACGTAATACATCAAGTCCTATTGTTGTATTTACGCAATTATTCCGTTCTAACAATTTAACAGGGATTAGTCCTTGATCGTGATACATCGCTATATAACAATCATATTTGCAATCCGATTTAAAACAATCTAAAAATATACTATCGGCAGGATATGGCCCTTCGATATTTATTCCTTGTTTTTGTAAATATTCTATTGCCGGTATTATTTCTTTTATTTCTTCATTACCAAACATCCCATTCTCTCCGCAATGCGGATTTAATCCCGATATCACAAGCTTAGGATGGGGTATATTTAATTGATTTATTAATGATTTATTTAAATTTTCTACTTTTGCTATTATATTTTCTTTTGTTATATATTGGTCGACATTTCTTAATGCTATGTGCCGTGTTAATAGCATTACTTTAAATTTATCGCAAATAAAAAGCATTTCAGCTTTTTGTGTCGTTTTTGCCATATATTGTTCAAGAATTTCTGTTTGACCCGAATAATCATGCCCGGCTAAATTCATTCCGTGTTTTGATACAGGGGCTGTAACTATTGCTTCTGTTTTTTTATTTACCGCCAATTCAGAGGCTTCTTTTATTGCCCTAAAGGCAAATTCCCCTCCTTCTTTTGTTTCTTTGCCCGGTTTTATATCCGATTTCTCGTATGGTATTTCTATTACGGGATAATCTTTTTCCAAATTTAAATTGTAATTTTCCGTATAAAAATCTAAAATATTTTTGTTTGTTATTAATATAACTTTATCTTGCGGTAAATCTAGAAAGTTAAGCGCCTTTATCGTAATTTCGGGTGATATGGAATTAGGGTCGCCAAAAGTTATTGCTATTTTTTTCATAATCCCTTTGCCTGTTCAAAATATTTAATTATCTCTGTTATTGTGTTTTGAGTCCCTAAATTTCCCGATTTTGTTACTATGTATTGTCCTTTATGGTCAATTCCCAGTGGAATTGCCGGAGCAACTGTATCTATTATTCGTATATTTTTACTTCCTATTGCTCTTAAACATTTATATGATGTTTCTCCGCCTACTGTAATAAGTATTGCCTGAGCTTTGGCAAGTACTGCTCTTGTTATTGCCGCTAAGTAGTCGCATATTTTACTTATAAACATCTCTTTTGTTATTTCATGTTCCAGTAATAATGAATTTAATTCTTCTGTATTTTCTATCAATTTTGATGAATGTATTATTATTGTATTATCCTTTTTTAAGTTATTTAAAATCCTTATTGCTATATCTTCATAATCATCTGAAAATATGTTTTCAGGTTTTACTGCTATAAAATATGTATTTTCAATATCATCATTCTCTTGAAGTCTTTTTATTTGAGAGGCTGTTAAATCGGTGGCACTTCCTGAAACAACTAACTTTGGAAGAACAGGAATTTCAGGTTCGGTTGATGTTTCTGCTTCTCCGGGATGCCATATTTTGCTTAATGCTTGTGCTGCTCCGGCTGAACCTGCGGGTAAAATTTTATAACTGCTCTTGGATACAGCAAGAGCTATCTGCTCTAAGTCTGTTGTCGATACAGCGTCAACTACTATCAATTTTTTGCCTGTTGATATTATGTCATTTAATTTCGTTAATATCGGCCCTGCACCTTTCATTACTGTATCAAGGCTTATTAAACCGATTATGTCTTCATTATATCCTTCAGGAAGCTGATTCTTCAATAAATTCAAAATGTTAGACTCTATAACCGGACAGGATGGATCTCTTGAAACTTCAGTACGCTGTAGGGGTATTCCCTTTACAAGATGATATCCGCCTATTGTTGTTCGCCCTTCGTTTGGAAATGCCGGGAATATTACCGATGCGTCATAGTTGAGTGATTCTATCAGTGTTATTATCTCAACTGCTATATTCCCTCTTAATACAGAGTCAATTTTTTTATATACATACTCGAAATTGTATTTTTTAAATATAGACTCAACTGCATTTAATACTTTTTCTTTAGCTTCTTCCGCACTAACATTTCGAGTTTCTGTTGACAGCGCAAATACTTCTGTGTTCAATGATTCTTCGATTGATAAATCCGTTCCGAGAGATACTTGTGTCTTACATCCCCTTAAATAAAATTGAAGTGAAGTATCATTAGCACCTGTTAAATCATCTGCAATAATACCTATATAATTTGAAGTTTCCATCTTAATTCCGTTTAATTTTCATTCTTACTGCCGAGTAAACGTAAAGTATTTGCTCTGATAACAAAGCGTTCTTTCTGTTCTCCGTCAGCTCCTGTCCATTTATTTGAAACGAGACGACCGTCAATACATACTTGACGCCCTTTTTTTACATATTCGCCGGCTATTTCTGCTGATTTGTCCCATAATTCTATATTAAACCAATCTGTAGTTTCCGCTTTACTTTTATAATCCCATCTTGAAACAGCTACTGAAAATGTTGTTTTTACTTTCCCTGATTCAAAATATTTAACTTCCGGATCTTGTCCTGCTCTGCCTACTATTACAACTGAATTCATATTTCATCCTTTTTCTTACATGTGAATTATAAAAAAAAATTATCTTTTTTGCAAAATTTCATAAATTATCTGTTAAGATTTTATACCTTATATTTCTGCTGTTGCATATTTTGATAAAATAAAACACAAAAATGGAAGATTCCATGTTCTATGACGGTTCGGAAGAATTACAAAGAGGTTCTAATTCTTTGGCGGTTCCGATTTACCTTGCAAAAGCTTTACAAATATAACAGCTTCTTCTTTCCTTCTGATTAGTCCGTTCAATTGAGCTTCTTTTAGTAAATTCAATATATCCCCTATTTCAGGCCCCTGTTTTATGTTCAATATTTCCATTATATCCGTTCCGTCAAGAAATTTTTCTAACGGCACTATTTCATCACGCTTTTTTAAAAATCCGTTTAATAATTCCTTCAGGTTATTTATATTTGTATTTACCATTTCCTCGGTTACCATTGGCCCCCTGGCGGATAATCTGTCCGACATCGCAAGTATTATTAAATCAATTACATAATCTTGCATTTTTCTGTAAAATTTCATATATGCTTTTTCTGATGCGTCAGGTGATGAAACTAATCCTGACGGATATATGTGATATTTTATTAATTGCGTTATATACTCTATCTGCTTATTAGAAAACTTTAATTCTTTTAATATCGGTTTTGCCAGCTTTGAACCTATTTCATCATGCTTTATAAATCTGTGTCTTTGAGTGTCTTCTTCAATTGTCCAGCAGGAAGGTTTACCTATATCATGCAAAAATCCTGCCAGCTTTAAGTACCCTATTCTTTTTATTCCGCCCCAAGATTTACTTTCAAGGTAATGTTTAATTTCCTCATTCGCTTCTTCATACCTCTTTTGTATCTGATTTACCGTTTCAAGGCTGTGATGAAATAAATCTAAATGATGATGAGTGTTGGCGGGAATTTTTTTTACTTCTTTCATTATCGGAAATATTTCATCTATAATTCCTGCTTCATCAGCTTTTATTAGTGCTTTATATGTATATTCTCCTTCAAATAACTTTAATAGTTCGGTTGTTATCCGCTCTTTTGCCGGTTTGTTTATTTCTTTTACAAGATTTTTTGTTAATTTTATAAGGTGTTTATCAATTTCAAATCTTGTTTTTGAATAAAATCTGAATATTCTTAACAGTCTTAAAGGATCGTCTTCAAAATTTTTATCGGATATACCTTTTATTCTTTTATTCTTTATGTCTTCTATTCCGCCTGTTATATCAATAAAAATGTTGTTATTTATATCATAAGAAATGGCGTTTATTGTTAAATCTCTCCGTTTTAGGTCTTTTTCAAGATTGTTTTCTATCGGGGCTGTTATATCTATATAATTAACTTTATCTTCAAGAACAAGCCTGTATATTTTATTTTCGGGGTCAAGCTCAATGTAATATGCATTTAAATTCTCGGCAAGATTTTTTGCAAATAACTCTATTTCATCATCACATATAATTAAATCACGGTCTAAACTTGTTTTTCCCATTAATATATCACGTACAAATCCGCCTACTATATATGCTTCAGTTCCTTTTATATATGGTTTTATAAGGTTTATTACTAAATCATTGTCAATAATTTCAATGTATTTATCCATGATTTACTCCGTTAATTACTGTTGTTAGTGCCGCAACCATAGCAGTGTCCGCTCTGTATATTAAATTTCCTAATGTTATTAAAGGAATTTTCTTATTTATAAATAATTCATATTCCTTTTCCGAAAACCCGCCTTCCGGGCCTATTATGACAAGAATCTTTTTTGTTTTATCAATTTTGTCAGCTTTTATATATTCAAAAAAATCAATATTGGTATGGCTTTCTGCAAATACTATTATTTGCTCAAAGTCATTTATTACTTCTTCTAAGTGCATTAACGGAAAAACTTTCGGAATATCAGCTCTTTCGCACTGTTTTACGGACTCATACGCTATTTTATTCCATTTCTCTATTTTTGTTTTTATAAAAGCTTCTTTTACTGTACAATTATCCGTATATATAGGAATTATACCTTTTACTCCAAGCTCTGTCGCTTTTTGTATTGAACTTATTTGAGCGTCAGAGTTTAAAACGCTCTGTGCCGTGTATAAATTTAAATTCAGTTTCCTTTCGGATTTATATTTCTTTTCTATTGTACATATAAAATATAAAGGCTGTATTTCTTCCAGGATTGTTTCATATTGTATTTCATTTTCGTCAAGAAATAATAACTTTTCACCTTTTTTACTTCTCATAACTTTTATAATGTGTTTATAAAGTTCTTTTTCGGTTATTTTTATTGAATTTTCCAATATATTTTCTGATTTTATTAAAAAATGCGGCATAATTTCCCTCATAATTATTATACAATAATCTTTACATAACGCAGTTAAAATTATATCATTTTTATATGATTGAAATTTCAACCGATTTAATAAAAAAAGCTGTTTATAAGTTGTGTTTTGAAGCTAATACACAGCT
>CANROV010000020.1 GCA_947632315.1 Candidatus Gastranaerophilales bacterium | reverse complement strand
TATGTTAAATTTATTTTTATGGCGTCAACTATGCCGCGCCCAAATATAACCGAATGGATAAGCCCGTTTTTAAGCCAAAGCGATTTATTTATTTGGTTTAAAATGTTATATTCAATATTTTTTATTGTTCTGCTTTTTAAAATTAAAGATTATAAAAATGATTTTACAAAGTATATTCTGCTTTTTGTTTGTGCTTATTTATCTTATAAATACATAAAAAACACTCCGTTTTTTATAATAACTTCAATTATGTTTTTGTATAAAGATATTTGCAAATGGATTAATAATTTTATTGATAAGCAAAAGGCAGAATTTTGGAAAATAAATATTCTTCCTTATATACTTATGCCTTTATTTTTTGCTGTTTCGTTAAAAATATTTTTTATGAGTAAACCTGATTTATATTATTTATATGAACAGCCGGTAAAAGAGGTTGAGTTCTTAAAAATCAATAATTTAAAAGGCAGAGTTCTTGCTCCTTTAGAATTAGGAAGCTATATAGCTTATAAATTGTTTCCGAATAACTTAATATATATGGACGGGCGATATGAAGAAGTCTATTTTAACAGAGAAAAAGAGCTTCTTGATAAGTTCTATAATGCGCAAGAAGGCCGGGAGGAAATACTATCTGAACCTTATAAGCCCGATTATATATTAATTCCTTCTGACGCAGTGATAAATGATTATATTCCCGATAACTATAAAGCCATTTATAGAACTCAATGGTATATTTTATATTCCGTGAAGGATAAATTGAAGGATAAATATATTCTTCCCTCCTCTGATAAAAACTATTACACTAAAAACGCTTTCAAAAAAGGGTTTTCGCTTAAAAAAGCGGATGAAAAAAGTTTGTAGTAAAATAGTTATATGGAAGTGAAATTAAAAAGACCCGAACTTCTCCTGCCCGCAGGGAGCAGAGAAAAACTGGATTATGCCATTCACTACGGCGCAGATGCCGTTTATTTGGGAATGGTAGATTTCAGCCTTAGAGCTATGAGAAAGGGCGAGTTAATAACAATTGACAACTTAAAAGATTGTATTGATTTAGCGCATTCTTTCGGCAAAAAAGTTTATTTAACCTTAAATATTTTCGCTTATGATAACGATATTAAAGGTATGATAGAGTGCTCTGAACGTATTAATGACGCACAACCTGACGCTATATTATTTTCAGACTTCGGCGTGTATAACATAATAAAGAAATATATGCCCAAAATTCCTTTGCACGTTAGTACACAAACTAATATATTGAACTCTGAAGCTGTTAAATTCTGGCGTGACCTTGGGGCTCAAAGGGTAGTTTTATCAAGAGATTTATCACTTGAGCAAATAGCCGAAATTAAAAAGACTGTTCCCGATATTGAATATGAAGTATTTGTACACGGAGCTCAGTGCGTGTCATTTTCGGGTCGCTGTTTAATCAGCGACTATATGACAAAAGGAGAACGAAAAGCCAATCACGGAAACTGTTCTCAATCATGCAGATGGAGTTATAAACTTGTTGAAGAAACTCGTGAGGGCGAATATTTTGATATTGAAGAAAACGGACAAGGCACTCATATTTTAAGCCCGAAAGACTTAGCTCTTATTAATTATCTGCCGGAGCTTATTGATTTAGGTATTGATTCATTTAAGATAGAGGGCAGAACAAAAAGTTTATACTACGTTTCTGCTGTTGCTAAAGCCTACAGAAAAGCAATAGATGATTATCTTACAACAGGCAGAATAACTAAAGAAGAAAATTATAATGAGATTATAAAAATAGGCAACAGAGGCTATACTACAGGGTTTTATCTTCATAAGCCCGATTCTGAAGGCTACAGCTACGATATTTCAAAAGGGCTGGCAGGTGCTGACTGCTTATGTGTTTTCCTCGATAAAAAAGATAATATGTTTAAAGTTCTTACGAAGAATAAATTTCTTTTAAACGATGAAATAGAAATTATAACCCCATCCGAGTGTTTTAAAACAAAAGTTATAAGGATTTTCGACGAAAAATCCGAAGAAGAAAAACCATTATGCAACACAAACGATGAATTTTTAATTGAACTGTCACAAAGTCCGAAAGATTATAAATACGCCCTTGCAAGAACAATAGGAGTTAAAGATTTAAGATGATATTAAAACCTGATTATAACGTAAAATCTCTTTTTGATATTGATTTTAAAGAAATAAAATCTTTAGGAGTAAATGCTGTTTTATTTGATTTAGATTCAACAGTAATGCCTTCAAAATCAGGCGAATATCCTCCAAAAGTAATGGAATTATTGAATGAACTGAAACATAATTTTGTAATTGCCATAATAAGCAATAATAAAAGAAAAGAATATATAGACAAAGTTCAAGCAATGTCAGATTTTAAAGTTATAGGAAATGCAAACAAGCCATGTCCAAAAATTATGAAACAATATTTAAATTCAATAAATATAAAACCGGAAGAAGCAGTTGTAATAGGCGACAGACCGCTAACGGATATTCTTGCGGGTAAACTTTTAGGCGCAAAAACCATACTTGTTGATTCTATAACAAAAGACAGCGAGAACCTCCTGACAAGATTTGTCAGGAAATTAGAACGCCTTGTAATCAGAAAATAGACATTCAGATTAGTAAAAAGAGCCTTATTTTTAACGAAAACTCCTAATAAACTGACAAAAAGGAGTTAATTATGTTACAAGAATTGAATGAAAAAAATTTTGATGAGAATACAAAAGACGGAATAAAATTTGTTGCTTTTACCGCTTCTTGGTGCGGATACTGCCAAAGACAAAAGCCGATTTTAAAAGAGATTGCAGACCAAAATATATGGATAGGCGAGGTTGACCCTGATGAAAATCCTTCACTTGTTGAAAGATTTCACATAAGTGCTTTTCCCTCTTTTTTGCTTTTTAAAGAAGGAAAAGTTATTGCTCAATTTATGGGATATAAAACAAAGTATGAGCTTTTAAATACAATATTAAGCTATTTGCAATAATAATTAATTACTTAATTTTTCGCTTAGTAATCCTTTCTGTTTGTTTTCTAAATTGATTAGCAAAATTTATAAAATGATAAAAAGTAATTTACATATTGAAAATACAATTAAAATTTTATAATATAAGTTAATATGAAAAAGATTGCTATAACGGGAAATATTGCAAGCGGAAAATCAGAAGCGGAAAAAATTATTACTTCGCTTGGATTTAAAGTTTTTGATACTGATAAAATTAATCACGATTTTTTAGAAAACGATATTAACACTAAAAATGAACTTATTAATTTATTTGATGGCTTTGATATTCTTGATGAAAATAATAATATATCAAGAACTAAAATTGGAAATATAGTTTTTAATGACTATAATATGAAAAAAAAGCTTGAAAACATACTGCATAAAAAAATATTTGATAAGCTTTATGAAATATATGAAAAAAACAAAAATGAGAAATTAATATTTGTTTCAATTCCTTTGTTGTATGAAATACAAGCACAAAATAAATTTGATAAGATTATTTTCGTATCAGCAAATGAGAATATAAGACTGCAACGGCTTATAAAAAGAAATAATTATACTTTTGAGTATGCAAAAAAACGTATTGAATCTCAAATGAGCGAATTGGAAAAAATCAATAATGCTGATTTTATTATTGAAAATAATTCTGATAAAAAGAATTTACAATCTCAAATTATTAATATTATTGAACAATTGAAGATTTAAACAATATTTATTCTTTCGGAAGTAAGTTTTAAAATAGAAGATTTATAAAAATCGGTATTAATATTTAAAAACTCACCTAAGACAAGAATTGAGAATAAGAAATCTCTAACTTCTTCCAAATTGTCATTGGAAGCTAATACACTGTCCAATAAATTTGTAAATTTCATATATATTTTATTAAAATACATGTTTTGAGCTTCGGAAATATCTATTTTTAATCCTAATTTATTGACGCATTCAAACATTTTGAGAATTTTTTCCAGTCTGTGAATTTCAAATTTTTTGACAAAATTATAAATGGCTTTTTGTATTTGGTCAGAAAAAAGTTTACCGGTCGGTGTTTTATCAATTTCAATTTGAAAAGCAAGAGCTTCGTTATTTATTTCAATAGCGTCTTGGATTAAAGATTCATCAAGAATATTAGTTGTATCTTCAAAAAGTTCGTTAAAATCATTTGATAACGTATATTGAGCAGCCAGTTTATATTCAACAGGAACATTAATTCCAAGCCCTATAAGCTGAGTAATAAAGCTTTTACCCTCGTTATAAACATCTCTGTAATTATTAGAAAATTTATTAAGTTTATCTTTTAAAGATGTCAATAAAATTTTGCTTCTTTCTTCAAGAAGAATGTCTTTAAGCGTGTAGTATTCATTACCAAAAATGTTATCAAGCGCACGAATTATTTCCGTTGTGCTTTCTGTTGTATAAATATTAATTAATTTTTTAGTTAAATCAATACTATGTTCAGACTCATCATATTTTTTAATTGCACAGTGAAAATCTCCTTCCGGAAATTGGAGAGAAGCAAAAAAGAAATCAAATTTTTCAAGCGTTATTCTTGATTCAACTTCAATACGACCTACAGAAAAAGCAGTTGCTCCTTTTGAAACATATTTATAAAAATGCTGTTTTATATTGTAGCAATACAGAGAAGTTGAATCATCAAACTTTGTATACATAGACGAAATCGCCCAAAGTGCAGCAATTTGTTTTATTGATACAACTGATGGTTTGACAAATTTTTCATAAACATCTTTTCCGCTTCCGAAGCCCGGGATGTTGCTTTGTGCGTTAGCTAAGATTTTAAGGAAATCTGATTCTATATCAACGGAAGAAAAGGAAGAAGCTAATTGCATGGCTCTTGCAGCGTATTTCATAATTTGAGTTGTCTCAATTCCGGAAATTTCGGAGAAGAACCAACCGCAGCTGGTATACATTAACATAGCCTGTCTTTGCATTTCCATAAGCTTTAAAGCTTTTATAATATCTTCTTTTTCAAGCTTGTATTTTTGATGTTTTTCTAAAAAAGCGGAAATTTTAGTTTTACATCTGTCAAGGATAACGTCAATATAGTCATTTCTTGCTTCCCAAATATCTTTAAAATATAAGGAGGCATGTTTTTCAAATACTTTAATAAGTTCATCTCTAACGAAATCGAGAGCTTCTCTTAACGGTTTTCTCCATTTTTGATTCCAGCCGTAGCCTCCGCCTGTAGAACAACCGCAGTCATCGCACCATCTGCCGACCCCATGAGCGCAGCTCCACGAAGAAACATCTTTTATATCAGCCTCATATTGAACACCTTCCAGCTCAAGATAGTTAGCGTAATTTGTTATTTCAAATCCTTCATCTTCCGCTTTGATTTTAAGTATATAAGCAAGCGCCATATCTCCAAATTTTGTATGGTGGCCGTAGCTTTCGCCATCGGTAGCTATATTGACTATTTGATTATAATCTCTTTGAGAAGATATTCCCTCTTTTAATCTGGCTATAAACTTATTGCCGTCACGTAAAAGCTCATCAAAAGCTACAGATTTTGAAATAGCACCGTCATAGAAAAATAAATCAATATACTTAGTTTTGTCTGATTTTGCGAAATATCTGTATGCTCTTGCAGGGTCTATATTCCCCCAGCTTACGTCAGACCATTCTTCAGTATTTAACTTTCTTACTCTTTTTGCCTGATATGGAGATAGAACGGTAAATTTAATTCCGCAGTCCATTAATGCTTCAAGCGTTTCATTATCACAAGCTGTTTCTGCCAGCCACATACCTTCAGGTTTTCGTCCGAACCTGTATTGAAAATCTTTTATCCCCCATATTATTTGTGTATATTTATCGTGTTTATTGGCAAGAGGCATAATAATATGGTTATAAACCTGTGCCATGGCATTTCCGTGGCCGTTATTTTTATATGAGCTTTCAACATCTGCTTTTATAATACGGTCATAAGCGTATGGGCTGTAGTGTTCCATCCATGATAAAAGAGTAGGCCCAAAGTTAAAACTTATATATGAGTAATTATTAACTATATCTAATATTCTGTTTTCATTTGTTACTATTTTTGAAACGGAGTTAGGATTGTAGCATTCGGAACAAATTCTTTCATTCCAATCGTGGAACGGATTTGCACTATCCTGCATTTCTATGGACTCTAGCCAAGGATTTTCTCTTGGCGGTTGATAGAAATGTCCATGTATAGTCAAATAGGCTCTTTTATTATCTTTCACAACTCACTCCGATTTCTTTTTAACTATTTTTTTACTTCAGGTTTTGCTTTTTTACTAATAATAGTAAATTTTTCAATATTTACCCACGGGTCTCCCAGTGCATTAGAAAATACTTTACCGGAAATTTTGATTTTGTCGCCTAAATCCAAATCTAAATTTTTTTCTGCCGTTTCTCTGTCAAGGAAAATTTTCATTTCTGATAAAGGAATAACATGATCTGCTACATCGGGGCGTTTTATTAATATCCCTATAAATTTTTGAGGATCTTTGTATGCAGGTTTATAGTCAAGTCCTAATGAAGTATAGCTTACAAAATCCGCATTAAAAGTAATTGATTTATTTAAATATTGAGAAGGATTATTAACAACATCAATAGGATTAACGCTGATATAATTTACGGTATTTGCCGAAGCTTTTACTTGCGGTTTTTTGACGGGAGCTGTTGCCGCAGAATATACACTGCTTGAAAAACCTAATAACGATACTATTAATAATTGAATGCAAATAGTTTTATATAATTTTTTCATCATAACCTCTGTATATTTTTAAATCTCAACTTTAATATTTTAGCATATATTCATAAAAAATTAATATATACAAAAGTTTAATGTGATTTAATAATAAAAAAGTGTAGATTGAAACAGTTTTTCCGAACTAAATAATAATACCTTTTCGCAACCCCGAAAAAAAGTGTTCGTGCGTTTCAATCTACTTTATTACTATAACTTATTTATTTAAAAATTACACTGCTCTATAGCATAATAAAGTTTAAAAATTTGTAATTCTTTACGATTAATACCGTGGTAGAATTATTCTTGTAAAATATTGTCAGATATGATGTCGCCCATTTTGGAAGTAGAAACAATTTCCATGCCTGCCTGCTCAATATCTTTTGTTCTAAAGCCTTGTTTTAATGTTTTTCTTACGGCATTAGTAATATCGTCATGAATATCATCAAGATTAAAAGAGTATTTAAGCATAAGCGCCCCGGAGAGGATAGTTGCAATAGGATTAACAACGTTTAATCCTTTTAAATCGGGAGCTGACCCGTGTATTGGTTCATACATGGCATATTTCCCGTCAGAGAGTGAAGCACTGGGCAGTAATCCTAATGAACCTGAGAGCATGGAAGCTTCATCCGACAGAATATCGCCAAATATGTTTCCTGTTAAAATAACATCAAATTGTTTAGGATTTCTTATTAATTGCATGGAAGCATTATCAACATACATATTGGATAGTTCAACTTGAGGATATTCTTTAGAAACCTCTAAAACCGTTTCACGCCATAATCTTGAAACATCGAGTACATTTGCTTTATCCACACTGCATAATCTTTTATTTCTCTGCATGGCAACTTTAAAAGCCCTGTGTGCTATTCTTTTAATTTCACTTTCATAATAGCACATGTTGTTATATGCAAATTTTTCTCCGCTTTTAATTTCAGTACCTTTCGGAGTACCAAAATACACATCTCCCGTTAATTCTCTGATAATCATAATATCCGTACCCGATACTATATCTTCTTTTAACGGAGAAATTGAAGTTAATTCGGGATAAACTATTGCAGGTCTTAAATTAGCAAAAAGATTAAGTTCTTTTCTTATACCCAATAGTGCTTTTTCAGGTCTTACTTCGGGCGGAAGCTTATCATATTTCCAATCCCCTACGGCACCTAAGAGAACAGCGTCGGCATTTTTAGCTATAGTAAGAGTTTCATCGGGAAGCGGTGTATTATATTTATCATAAGCACAGCCTCCAATTAATGCAGGTTCAAAATTAAATTCTATAGAATATTTTTTACCTGCCGTCTTTAATACTTTTACCGCTTCATCAGTAACTTCTTTACCTGTTCCGTCTCCTGCCAAAAGTGCTATATTATATGTTTTCATTTATTCTCCTTTTCTTTTTGCAATTAGCATTTCAGCTATTTCAGCCCAAGCTTGTGAATAACAAAGTCTGTAATACTCAATAAAGCTTTCATAGTAATATTTGTTTTTCTTTTTTACTATAGATTTTCCTTCAAGATGTATTATTTTTGAATCGGGAACAAAGTATATTTTATATCCCGCACGTTTAATTCTCATTTCAAGTTCTGTTTCTTCAAAATAGAGAAAGAACCTGTCCGAAAACCCGCCAAGTTTATCTATAATGCTTTTTCTTATCATTAAATCCGCACCGGTTATATGATTAACTTCTTGTATTTTTGTTCTGTCAATATTTTTTTCATAAGATTTTATTTTCTTATATTCTGAAAAGAAAAAGAATTTTAAAGGAGTTTTTCTTAACAGAAGTGATTTAATATCATCCCCATAGCCGAAAGAGTGAATATAATTCATATTTTTATCAAATAAATTACCGCCGACGGCTCCGGATTCAGGGGTATTTTCCATAAAATCAAAAAGAATTTTTACTGCATTATTAACAAGAATTGTATCGGAATTAAGACAGAACATATATTTACCTTTAGCAATCTTAAATCCTTCATTGTTTGCGAGTCCGAAACCTAAATTTTTTTGATTTTTTATAGTGATAACGTTTGGAAATAATTTGTTTATTTCTTCAATCGAATTATCTTCAGAGTTATTATCCGATACAATTATTTCAAAATTAATATCTTTAGTTTTATCATAAATTGATTTAATGCAGTTAATTATTAAATCTTTAGTATTATAGTTAACAATAATAACAGAAACGTCCATACATCACCTAAATTATAAAAATAATTCCGAATATAAAAAATAATATACCAAAAAGCCTCTTAAAAAAAGAGGCTTTATATATAAAATTTATTCCATTCTTAACTTGCGCTTTTTATGCAAAAGTCATTAAAGCTCTTACAGAACGAGCAGTATTTCTGACTTCTTCATCAGAATGCAATTTGATTGTATCATCAAGGATTTTAATAGCTTCAGCTTTATCTTTTAAAGACAGAAGTTCGTTAATTGAAGACATAGCAACTCTTGCACTTAGATCATTAATTCCTTTACCTTTAGAGATAAGAACTACTCTTAATGATTCATGGGTATTCTTTTTAATTAAGGTTTGAGCAGTAATTTCTCTGATTTCATCATCTGCGGAATTTGTGCCAAGTTCTGTTAAGAGTTCAATAGCCGCTTGTGAATCTTTGTGTTCACCTAAAGCTTGAATAATGTTTTTAATTTTTTTTATATCTTCCATATCTATATCTCCCTAATTTTAACTATACTGCTTGAGGTGTTAAATCGCACCAAAGGTTTTTTAATTCTTCAACAGATTTATTTGTTAGTTGTTTTACACTAAATTGTCTGTCAGGGAATAAGCGATTTTTAATTCCTTCCATATCAAAAGTTATTTCGGTATTACCTATTCTTTCAATAGATTCAAAGACATTGGAGGTTATTTTTTTACCGAAAGAAACAATAGAATTCATTCTTGATTTGAAAGCTTCATTAAAATTGTTTATACCGCTTACAACGGCAGACGCAAACAATTTGCTTTTTTCAGCGAATCCTTTTCCTATTGTTTGTTTTGAACTTTCAAAAACATCCGCTTGAATTACATTCCCTTTAAAGCTTACTCCAAAAGGATTTGTAGCCATTTGGTTTTTTTGTATGTTATTTGTTTCGTTAGCATTTTTACTGGTATTTACTTTGTGTAAACTAATTTTGCCGATTTCCATAGTAACCCTTTCTATTTTTTACTTTGTTAGTGTAAATTAAGGTTATCATATTCAGCGGTTTTTAATATCATACTTTTGATGTAAAAAATAATTTTTATTTGAAATTATATACAAATTAAATACTCTTTTTATATGAGTTCTTTTTTTTATTATTGTAAAGAAATATGTAATATTTAAATAAAAAGCTAAAGAAATAAGAAAAAATACCGATAAATAATATAGAGCGTAAAAAAAGGATTAGTATGAACGAGCAAAATCAAAATATACTAAAGAGCTTAGAGTTGCTTTTAGGCGGATTTAGAGAGGAAGTTATAAAAGGACTTCAATTATATTTAGCGATAGGGGAAGAATAAGTAAAGACTTATTCTTCTGCTATTTTAAGTAGACATTATACTTTTTCTCATCCCTGATAGTTGTACAAGGCCCATGTCCCGGGTAGACAGTTGTTTCATCGTTTAAAGTCAAGAGTTTGGTTTTTATTGAATTTATTAAGGTATCAAAGTCACCGCCGAATAAATCCGTTCTGCCGATGGAACGTTGGAATAATGCGTCGCCGGAAAAAAGTTTCCCGTCGATATAGTATGATAAACTGCCTTGCGAGTGACCGGGTGTGTATAATATTGTAATTTTGTTTTTACCGAGAGATAAATTTGTATTTTCGTCTATAAATTCTGTTATTTTTAATGGTTCGGAATTATCTGTCAAACCGAAGTATTTCATTTCTTTTGACATATTTTCGATATGATGGTAATCATTTTTATGCAGATAAACAGGTATATCAGGACATAATTGATTTACTTCTTTTTCTCCGAATAAATGGTCAAAGTGTCCGTGTGTATTTAAAATAAACTTTAACTTATATCCCAATTCATCAATATCATTTTTTATTTTTGAAAAACTTCCGCCGACATCTATTAAAACAGCTTCTTTTGATTCTTCATCGGTTAAAAGATATGTATTAACTTCTAACGGCCCTGTATGATAAATTTTTATATTCATGTTAACCTCGTTTTTTAAAGTATAACATATTCATAAAAATATAAAATTATGTTATGGTTAATAAATGAATACATATACAAAAAAAATTACGGAATCAGAATCTGATAATATAAAAAGCATATTGAAAACTTTGAATGCCAATTTTGATAACATTGATTATGCACATTGGCGTGCGAAAACCAATAAATTTCAAGCGGTATATTATAAAAGCGGAAAGCTGTTAATTCAAGGTAAAGAGATATCAGATATTGTTAAAATAATTGATAATAATGCTGTTATAAATTTATCTGACTGTAAAGAAAAATCTGCAATAACCGTTGATTATGATAAATATATAGGCACGGATGAATCAGGAAAGGGAGATTTTTTTGGCCCGCTTGTTGCGGCAGGTGTTCAGGTTAATAATGAAAATAAACAAAAATTTATTGACCTGGGAATTAAGGACAGTAAGAAATTGAATGATTCTAAAATTCTTGAATTGTCAGGAATAATTAAAGCTAATGCGGTTCATTCCGTAGTTGTTATAAATCCTATAAAATATAATGATTTATATTTAAAATTTAATAATTTAAATAAACTTTTAGCCTGGGCGCATGCCAGAGCAATAGAGAATATATTGGAGCAGTCACCGTGTGAGTGTGCATTGGCTGATAAATTCGGTGATGAAAGTTTAATAAAAAATGCGCTAATGAATAAAGGGCGGGAGATAGAATTAAAGCAGGAAGTCAGAGCAGAAGCAAATATAGCTGTTGCGGCAGCTTCTGTACTTGCAAGGGCTGAATTTGTAAAAAGAATCAGTGAACTTGAAAACCGTTATAACATTAAATTTCCCAAAGGCGCATCTTCAATAGTATTAGATCAAGCTAGAAAATTTATTAAAGAGTATTCTTTTGACAGATTAAACGAAGTAGCCAAAATGCATTTTAAAACTGTTAACGAATTGAAATTTTGAATTGCGAAACGATATTAGATAATTATTCAAGTTCAAGAATTTTTTTATACAGTTCTTTTTGTTTTTCCGATATTGATGAAGGAAGGTTAATGGAAACTTTAACGTTAAGATTTCCAAAACCTCCTGTTTTTTTTGGAAGTCCGAGTTCTTTTAATCTTAATGTTTTTCCGCTTCTAGTTTCAGGCGGAATTTTAATGCCAATAATTCCGTGAAGTGTTGAAATATCTTTTTTACAGCCCAAAACAGCTTCGGCCGGAGTAATTTCAACGGTTTTTGTAAGATTTTCATCTTCAATTGTGTATTCATTATCTTTAAATTTAATAATGAAGTATAAATCGCCTTTTCTTCCGTAATTATCTGATTTCCCTTCCCCTTTTAATCTGATTTTTTGTCCTTCTTTAACTCCTTTCGGAATTTTTACGGTAAGAGTTCTTGTTTTACTAACAATACCTGTTCCTCCGCATTCACTGCAAACAGAACCTGCACCTGAGCATTTCATGCATTTTTCAACGGTATTCATTTTAACATTAATAGGTTTATCGCCCATTAAATCTTTTGCCGTGATATTTAGTTCTTGTGTGACGTCTAAATTTTCTTTTTCTTCATTTTGAGCTTGTCTGTATGCTGATTTATTTCCTGCACCTGAGAATAAATCTTCATACGAAAATCCTTGAGAAGTACGTTTTGAAGTTCTTCCCGATTTTCTTGCTCCGCCCATTAAGTCACCGAAAATAGAACTAAAGAAATCTGAAAAGTCGCCCATATCCGAAAAACTTTGAGTATAAGCACCGTTCGGATTAAAACCGAAACCTTCAAAACCCGGAGGCGGAGTAAAATTAGCACCTTGCTGCCAATTAGCTCCTAAACTGTCATATCTCGATTTCTTTTCTTTATCCGATAAAACTTCATAAGCTTCATTTATATCTTTAAATTTATTAACGGCATCAGCTGATTTGTTAACATCAGGGTGATACTGTCTTGCTAATTTTCTGTATGCTGATTTGATTTTTGCTTCTGTGGCATCTCTTTCGACACCGAGTATTTTATAATAATCTTTATATTCCATTTATATGTCTCCTTAATATGATAATAATATAAAAATTAAATTACCCTTAAATATTTAATTTTTTTTTAATTATGTATTAACAAATGACTTGGTTTTTTATATCATATAAAGCATGAAGAGATTTATAGGGATTTTATTATTTTTAATTATACCTGAACTATCTTTTGCAGATAGTTATGACGGAGTTTTGCTGAAAGATAATTTAAGGTTAAAGGCAGTTCAGAAGGCAAATACTTCTGAAAATCAGGATTACATAATAATTGAAAGTGATTTATCGGATAAACTGCAAAATAAAAAACAAAAAGCACATAAGGTATCCGAAACCGATGAAAATTTGAAAATTGAAAAATATAAATTGAATAATAAGTATTATGTTCAGTACAATCAAACAAATTCGGATACTCAATTAAAAAATAAAGAAAATGTGCAAATTCCGCAATTATATAACACGGTAAAAACAAGTGATAATAAAAAACTTATACTTAATGACAGGGTCTTGGATATAATACTCAATAAAAGCATGCAGTTAAGACCTGCCGGAATTATATATTCCGAAAAGCAAAAAGAAATAAGTTCAATAAATCCCGTAAGAAACGGAAGCGTAAATGATAATTATCCGGGATTAAGAGGGCCGAATCAGCTTGTAATTTATACTCCGACATTTGGCTTAAGGACAGGTACAAACGAATTCGGAACGGAAGCTGTAGTTGAAAACGGCATGGTTGTCAGATTAAACGGTGCTGATTCTATTATTCCAAAAAACGGTTTTGTAATTTCCGGCCACGGAAGTGCTAAAAAATGGATAACTCAAAATATACAGGTAGGCTCAAAAGTTTATATTGATTATACTTTTAATACCTTAAATGTTTTCCTTACTCCGGATAGTTTAATATTTTCGGCAAAAGAAAGAATAAAAGAAGTTAATCATCTGGTGGATTATTATAAAAACTCAGATATTTTATACAATAATAAAAAGGCGGAAGAATATTTGGAATCCGCAAAAAATTCTGTCAGAAAAGCTGAAAAGAAGCCCGAAAAAACTCAAAATTATATTGCTGATGCAATGAATAGTTTAGACAATGCAATAAAAAATGCACTGCCATATAAAGAAGATGAATTAAAAGGAATATGGGTAAGACCTGTTGAAAAGAATCAATCTCAAATTGCGGATTCTGTTGATAAATTGTATAAATCAGGGATAACTGATATATTCCTTGAAACATATTTCCACGGAAAAACTATATATCCCAGTGAATATTTACAAGGATACGGAGTAATATCCCAGAGGGAAGAATTTGTTGGCTTCGACCCTCTGGCAATATGGATAAAAGAAGCACATAAAAAAAATATGAAAGTGCATGTTTGGTTTGAAACTTTTTATGTAGGAAATGATAATCCTATTACCACGCCAAACCATATATTAAATATATATCCTCAATGGTCAAATAAAAGATTGATGAATTATATGTCGGAAGTTCCCGTATCATCACTATCGGAGCATAACGGGTATTTTCTTGACCCTGCTAATATAGAGGTACAAACATTTTTACTTGGAATTATCAATGAAATAACAGAGAAATATAAACCTGACGGAATAAATCTTGATTATATAAGATATCCTCAGACGGTAGAACCTACATATTCAAATTATGCTTCAATGAACTGGGGATATACCGAGTATGCAAGAAATGAATTTCAGAGTATATACGGAGTTGACCCGATAAATATCCAATATGGAACACCTGATTGGACAAGATGGGCATATTACAGACAAAGTCAAATTGACAGGTTCTTAATAGAAACTAAAAAAATTACAAAAGCTCATAATATTTTATTAACGACGGTAATTTTTCCTGATTTAAATAAATGTATGGCAACCAAAATGCAAAATTGGAAAAATTGGTCTTTGAATAACTATGTAGACGGAATAACACCTTTAATTCTTACGGGTGATAAAAACACGGCAGAAATGCTGTTAAAAAATGTAGTTCAAAATACTTCTTCGGAAACAAAAATATACCCCGGAATTTTTGTAACATTTATGGGCGGAAGTATGGATGATTTATTAATTCAAATCCAAAAAACAAGAGAGTATAAAACAAAAGGAGCAGTTTTATTTGATTTCGCTCATTTGTCGGATAAATATATTGACTCTTTAAATACAAGAGTATTTAATAAATCATATAGTAAATAGGTAAAAGTATTATATAGTATGAGGTAATAGAATGACCGTTATTAATTTTACTAAAATGCAGGGATTGGGAAATGACTTTATAATTTTAGATTATGAAGAATATAAAAAAACAGGAAAAACACCTGAGGAATTAGCGGTAAAATTATGTGACAGGCATTTTTCAATAGGTGCTGACGGTTTAATAATAGTAAATCCTGATACTAAAAAAACTGATATTGGCTGGATTTTTTATAATTCAGACGGGACAATAGCGCAAATGTGCGGTAACGGAATAAGATGTTTCGCGAAATATGTTTATTCAAAAGGACTTGTTAACAAAAAAGAATTTTCCGTTGAAACAAAAGCAGGTACAATCATTCCAAAAATACTGGATGACGGAAGAGTTAGAGTTAATATGTCAAAGCCGATTTTAATTTCAGCGAAAATTCCCGTTAAATCAAAAAACAACCTTAATTTTGATTTAAAAGTATCGGACGGAACATTTAAGGCAAATGCGGTTAGTATGGGGAATCCGCATTGTGTTATTATAACGGATGAAAATACAAAAGAACTTGCTTTAAAGTACGGCAGAGAAATAGAAACACACGAATTATTCCCCGAAAAAACAAATGTTGAGTTTATAAAAATAATATCAAGAAAAGAAATAAATTTAGATGTATGGGAAAGAGGATGTGCAATAACTCTGGCATGCGGAACAGGGGCTTGTGCAAGTGTTGTTGCTTCTATATTAAACGGTTTATGTGATAATAAAGTAAAAGTAAATCTTCCCGGCGGACAATTGGAAATAGAATGGAACGGTTCAAAAGATAACTCTGATTATGATGTATTTATGTCAGGTAATGCTGAATTCTCATTTACCGGTTGTATAGAAATATAAAAATATAAATAAAATATATTATTAAAAATTAGACAGCCCGAATAATTGATTTTACTTTTTAAATTCGATAAGATTTTACATATGAGTATATTGGAAATAAAAAATTTAAACGTGGCATTCTATAGTAATGACAAAAGGTATCAGGCATTATATGATATTAATTTGAGTTTGGAAAGTGGTGAAATTCTGGCATTGGTCGGTGAATCAGGGTGCGGAAAAACATTAACCGCTATGTCTGTTTTAAGATTGCTCCCTAAAAATGCAAAAATATTGTCAGGGGAAATAATATATAATGAAAAAAATTTATTATTAAACAGCGAAAAAGAAATGCAGAAAATAAGAGGACGAGAGATTGCGTTAGTACCGCAAGACCCTATGACTTCATTAAATCCATTATACTCAATAGGCTCACAGCTAATGGAGGTAATAAAAATCCATCAAGGATTAAATGGTGAAGAAGCAAAGAAACGGGCAATCGATGTATTGGATATGGTAAAAATCCCGGCAGCAAAAGAACGGCTAAAATCTTATCCTCATGAATTTTCCGGCGGAATGCGTCAAAGGGTAATTATTGCTATGGCAATAGCGTGTCAATCAAAAATTATAATCGCCGATGAGCCTACAACCGCACTTGATGTTACAGTACAAGCTCAAATAATGAATTTATTAAAGGAAATACAAAAAAATACAGGTACATCATTTATTTTCATATCGCATGATTTTGGTTTGGTATATGAATCAGCCGATAAAGCTTGTGTAATGTATGCAGGTCATATTGCGGAGCAAGCTGATGTAAACAGTATATTTAAGAATCCGAAACATCCATACACAAAGGCATTATTAAGAACATTACCTGATTTTAATTCTTCAAAATTAGTTTCAATAGAAGGACAGCCGCCTTCCATAACAGATTGTTACAACGGTTGCGCTTTTGAACAAAGATGTAATCAAAAATTTGATTTGTGCAGAGAAAAAGTTCCGCCTTTGTTTAAAACAGAAAATTCATTAGCTTCCTGCTGGCTTTATAAATAAATATTTATAGAGTATAATTTTTATATGAATGAAATTAAAAATAAAAATAATATACAAATAAAAAGTAAAGCAGAAAAAACTATAAATCAAAGCAGAAAAAAACAGCACATAAATTATTCATTGTTGACTGTTGTATTAATAATATGTATTGCGGAATTATCAATAAGTGCTATTCAAAATATAAATAAATCTTTTAATTTTAAATCTAAAATAAAAGGACTGGAACATAAAAGAGATGAAGAAACGGATAAAAACAGGCAATTAAAATCTGATATAGAGAATTTTAATTCTCAAAAGAGCTTGGAATCAATAGTAAGAAATAACCTTAAGATGGCAGGTAAAGATGAGATATTAATAATAATAAATAAGCCTGATATAAATAAATCTGATGAAATAAATGTGAATGATAAAAGGAATAATAAAAATAGAGACCGCCGATAGAAATGGGCGGTCTTTATTTTTAACTATTTGACTGAAACCAGTCTTAAGTTAACTCCAATATCCGTATTTATTTGTCTGACGCTTGCAATAGCCATAGCTCTGCGTTTTTTTGCTCCTCTGAGAAAAAATTCTACGCCCTCGGATATATTGTTTGTCGGAATATTGTAAATTTTTTTCATTTTTATTTTCCTATTTATCTCTGATAATTTTATAATCGGCAATTTAAAAAAAAACTTTAGTAAAAAATATAAAAGTTAATAAAATTTAATGAGGTTTTTTTATTTTTGTGATAAAAATTTAATGATAAACCGGAAAAAGACAATGAAAGAAATAAAAATAAAAACACAAGACGGAGTAAAAATAGCAGTAAATCATTATAAAAAAAATTGTGATTCTGTAGTAATACTTGCACCCGGCTGGTTTATGACAAAAGATAGCAAGTCATTTAAAGAAATGAGTGAAGTATTTAGTAATTATTGTTCA
This sequence comes from Candidatus Gastranaerophilales bacterium, assembly GCA_947632315.1. Lineage (GTDB taxonomy): Bacteria > Cyanobacteriota > Vampirovibrionia > Gastranaerophilales > Gastranaerophilaceae > Avigastranaerophilus. The sequence goes on along the minus strand of CANROV010000020.1, from coordinate 1,433 downwards.
GTACTTGCGATGGATTTTAGGGGGCATGGTAAAAGCGGCGGATTTTATACATTTACCAGTAAAGAAGAGAATGATTTAAATTCAGTAATAGATTATGCAAAAAAAGAATACAGCAAAATATATGTAATGGGATTTTCGCTTGGTGCTGCTATTGCGTTAATAACAGCTTCCGAAAATGAATCAATAAATAAAATAATAGCGGTAAGTGCGCCATCTTGTTTTGAAAAAATAGAAAATAAGATGTGGAAAAAGGAAGCCTGGATACCTACAATGCAAAAATGCGAGCTTAACAGGTGGTTTTCAATTCGGCCGTCGATTAAAATAGGTGAAAAGGTAAAGCCGATAGATATAGTTGAAAAGATAAAATGTCCCACACTATTTTTGGCAGGCGAGAAAGACCCGACCGTATGTTCTTGGCACAGTGAACTGCTTTTTAAAAAAGCTGTTTGCGAAAAGAAATATGAACTTTTTGAAAAATGCTGCCACGCTGAAGATTTATTTATCCAAGACAGGGAAAAATTTATAAAAATCTGTTGTGAATGGTTATTTGAAAAATAAAAAATAAAAAAATTTACAATACTTAAATTGAAGTATAAATTTTTTTTTATTAGGGAATATAAAAAAATATAAATAAACATGGAGATATTTATATGAAAAATATAATGTTAACAGCAAGTGCTGCTTGTTCGTTTATATTGGTATGTAATAATATAAATCCTGTAATGGCAGAACCTGATTCCTCCCCTGTAATGTTAAATGATTTAAGTACAAGCAGTCAAAATGCTTTAAAAAATAAAAAATTTGAATACGGAAGTGACTCCGGAGCTGTTAAAAATTTTCAATTTACTAAAGAAAATAACAATTTTAAATCATATGAAACTGATAATATTCAGCAAGGTGCATTTGGATATAAATATAATTATACACCTGCAAGGGCAGCATTAAACAAAGAATATGGCCAAGGTAATAAAGTAAAAAAATTTGTTTGGAATAAAAATTACAGACAACAGTTATACCCTGTTAATGATATACCTGCAGGTGAAGACGGTTTAACATACAAATATTCTGATGAAAATTTACAAGATAGAGTAGTCAATGACTCAAATATAATAAATGAAGATATAATAGGTAATTATGTTGATAATTCAAGAGTATATAATGGCGGAGCTGTTTATAATAATAATGGGGCGCAAATAAGAAATATTCAAGGGGATTTTATTAATAATTTCGTATATGAAAATGGCGGAGCCGTTTATAATGATTATAATTCCGTTATTAAAAATATAGAGGGCAGTTATGTTGGGAATGAAGCATATAACGGCGGTGCAATATTTAATGATAATAATTCACAAATAAATGATATAAAAGGTGATTTTATAGGAAATATTGCTTCTTGGCAAGGCGGTGCAATATATAATAACGCATATTCTCAA